>NZ_JAPZLF010000020.1:0-111714 GCF_033804645.1 Micromonospora sp. RTGN7
GGCGATCTCGTCCTCGGCCTGCATGGTGACCACACCGAACCGCTTGTGTTTACTCAGCTCGTGCAGGATGTCCGACGCCGGGGTGATCGGGTAGGCCCCGAGGAACACCGGCAGGCCGGAACGCACGCCCGCGGCCACCAGACCGAGGGACAGCGCCGCGTTGCCGGTGATGTTGCGGTACGTGCCCGGCGGCATCTTCGCCGGCTTCACCTCATACCGCACCGAGAACGACTCGGTCGTCTCGCCGAAGTTCCAGCCGGCCTTGAAAGCCGCGATGTTCGCCGCGACCAACTCAGGACGCTTGACGAACTTACGCTCCAGGAAACGCAGCGTCGAGGCGTACGGCCGGGAATACATCCAGGACAGCAGACCGAGGGCGAACATGTTCTTGGCCCGCTCGGCGTCCTTCTTCGCCACCGCCAGCTCCGCGAGGGCCCGGACCGTCATCGACGTCAACGCCACCGGATGCACCACATAACCGGCGAGGGAGTCATCGTCCAACGGACTGGACTGATAACCCACCTTCGCCAGGTTACGCCTGGTGAACTCATCGGTGTTCACGATGATATCCGCCCCACGCGGCAGATCAGCCAGGTTGGCCTTCAACGCCGCCGGATTCATCGCCACCAACACATTCGGCGCATCACCGGGAGTCAGGATGTCGTAGTCAGCGAAGTGCACCTGAAAACTCGACACACCCGGCAGCGTGCCCGCAGGAGCACGAATCTCCGCCGGGAAGTTCGGCAACGTAGAAATATCGTTACCCAACTGGGCCGTCTCGGAGGTAAACCGATCACCGGTCAGCTGCATACCATCACCGGAATCCCCGGCGAACCGGATCACCACCCGGTCAAGTTGACGAATCTGCTTGGTCACGCCTGCACTCTGCTCGACTTGTGGAATCACGACGACCTCCCGCGTGAGCCCACGCGACATCCTGCTTGATCTGCCATGTGACCCTGTCACCCCGGAATTCAGAACGGACCATTTCGACGGTACGTGCGCCGCTGACCTGCCGACGCCTGGGTAAGGGATTGGTGGGGCCTGTTCCCACGGACCCGAGCGCCCTCGCCGACCTGCGGCGTATGGGCATCGCCTGCCTTTCGGCCCAGCGGACCGCGCGACGGCTCGGGCCTGTCCGGAGTGTTGCCGGACAGGCCCCGCCGACGACGCGGCCCGCTCAGTGGCCGATGCTGCTGGCGAACCTGCGGTTGATCTTCTTGACCCAGCCCGGAGCCCAGAAGGCGCCGTGGCCCACCAACTTGAGGAACGCCGGCACGAGCAGACCCCGGATAACGGTGGCGTCGAGGATGACGGCCAGACCGGCACCGACACCGAACAGCTTGGCCACCGCCACCCCGGACAGTGCCGTCGCGAAGAAGGTCACCGCCAGAATGATGGCCGCCGCACTCACGATGGAACCACTCTTACCGAGGCCCTCCCGTACGGCCCGCACCGGATCCCCGGTCTCCTCGTACACCTCCTTGACCCGCGAGATCAGGAACATCTCGTAGTCCATCGAGAGGGCGTACGCGACACATATCAGCAGGATGGGCATGGCCACCGCCAGCGGCGACGGCGTGAAGCCGAGCAGGTCGGCGAGGTTGCCGTCCTGGAAGATCCACACCATCGCGCCCAGCATCGCACCCAGACCGAGCACGTTTAGCAAGATCGCCTTGAGCGGCATGATCAGGCTGCCGGTGGCCAGGGTGAGCAGCACGAAGGTCAGTAGCACGACCAGGCCGATCGCCCAGGGCAGTCGCGAGCCTATCGAGCTCGCGACGTCGTCCAGTTGGGCGGCGAGTCCGCCCACGTAGACGGTCTGGCCACCGGGGACAGGCACGGCACGGACGTTCTCGACCAGATCCCGACCAGCGGGCGAGTACGCGACGACATCATTGAGAACTTCGATGTAGACGCTCTCCCCGGATCGGAAGGTGGCGGCCAGTTCGGGAACCGCCGGCGCCGCGACGGCACCGTCGACGTACTGGCCTACCCCGGTGTTGACCATCGTCACGCCGTCCAGCCGGGACAACGCCGCAGCGTACTGCCCGATCTCGGCCTCACCTGAGCCTGGCCAGTTCGGCGCCACCATCGGCAGCGTGTTGATCTGCCGGGCTGCCTCGGGGAACTGCGCCCGCAGTGTCTCCACGACGACCCGCGACTCGGTCGTCTTGGGCAGGACCCGCTCGTCCGGGATGTTGACCTGGAGGTGCCCCATCGGCAGCGCCATCAGCACGAAGAGGGCCACGCCGGCGATACCGAAGACCGCGGGGAACCGCATCGAGATGCCGGCAATCCGGCCCCACAGCCGGTTCGCGGGCTCCTTCTCCGGGTTGCGGCGCCGCAGCGACCACTTGTCGATCCGGTCGCCGAGCAGCAGCAGCGCCGCCGGCAACGGCACCAGCGCACCGAGCGCCGTGATGGCCACCACAGCCAAGCCCGCGTAGGCGAACGAACGCAGGAAGAACTGGTCGAACACCAGCATCGTCAGCAGTACCGCTGCGACGATCACGGCGCTGAACGCCACGGTGCGGCCGGCCGTCCGCATCGTCGCGGTGACCGCAGCAACGCCGACCAGGCCGCGCTCACGCTCCTCCCGGTATCTGGCCACGATGAGCAGGCTGTAATCAATCGCCAGACCCAGACCCAACGCGGTGACCAGATTCAGTGCGAACACCGAGATCGAGGTCACCTGGCCGAGCACCGTGAGGAACGCCAGCGAACCGAAGATCGAGAAGATACCGATGACAAGCGGCAGCAGGGCTGCGATGAAGCCTCGGAAGACGAAGAACAGCAGGAGGAACGTCAGCGGCAAGGCGATGACCTCGGTCAGCGCGAAGTCCTGTTCGAGCTGAGCGTTCATGTCGTTGTTGATCTGAGCGATCCCGCCGAAGGTGACGGCGGTCCCGTCCCGGTCACCGGCAACCTTGTCGTGCAGGCGCTTGGTGACGTCAGCCACCGCGTCGTCGTCGCCGGCGATACGCAGGAACGTTCCGCCGTAGTTCCCGTCGGTGGACTTCAACGCCGGGTTGGGCTGGGAGAAATACGACGCGACGATCTGGACGCCGGACTCGGCCTTCAGCGCGGCGAGCAACTTCTCGCCGTCGGCGCGGGCGGCAGCCCCGTCGATCCCGCCACTCTTGGCGCGGCTGAGGATCACCAGGTTCGGCTGGCTCGCCGGGAATTTCTGGTCCAGCAGTTTCGTCGCCGCCACCGAGTCCGACTTTGGATCGTCGAAGCCGCCGTTCTTGAGAGCGTCGGTGATGCCACCGGACAGTGCCGCGCCTGCGAGGATGAACAGGAGGGCCAGGATCAGGGTCAGTCGCGGCCAGCGCAGCGCGATGCCACGCTTCGGCGGCGGTACCGGCGGACCGGTCGGCTGACTTATAATTTCGGCACGCTCGCCTGAGGCGATGGACACCGCAACGACTCCATTCAATAGCTGTGTAGCTGGTCAGTGGATCTTCTTGGTGGGCACCAGGATCGCACCGATTCGGGCGATACGGACCGAAGGTGTACCCGTAGCCTTCTACTGCCGCCGGTCCGCGCCGAGGCGGGTTGGCAGCAGTCTCGCAGTCATCGGGTCAGGGGCCCATCCCCAGTCCACCATCGACAGGCACCACAGCACCTGTCATGTAGGCAGCCTCGTTGCTGGCCAGGAAGCGCACGACCCGCGCGACGTCGGCCGGCTCGGCGAAGCGCCCCAGCGGGATCATGCGCAGGGTATCCTCCTGGGCCGCGGCCGGCAGCCCCGCTGTCATCTCGGTTTTCACGAATCCCGGGGCGACCACATTGACCGTGATGCCCCGGGAGCCGACCTCGCGGGCGACCGATCGAGCGAACCCGACCAGCCCGGCCTTGGCCGCCGCGTAGTTTGCCTGCCCTCTCGCGCCCTGCGCCCCTACCACCGAGGAAATAATGACGATCCTGCCGTACCGGCGCCGGATCATGCCTCGTACGGCCCGCTTCACCACCCGGTAGACCCCGGTGAGGTTCGTGTCCAGGACCTCGGTGAACGTCTCCTCGGTCATCGTCGCCAGCAGCGTGTCCCGGGTGATACCGGCGTTGGCGACCAGCACCTCGACCGGCCCCTGCACCGCTTCGACCTGGCTGAATGCCCGGTCGACCGAATGGATGTCGGTCACATCGCAGGGAACCGCCAGCAGGTCGCCGGTTGGCGGCTCCTTGCGATACGTAGCCGCGACGGAGTCTCCCGTCGCGGCCAGCTCGCGGGCGATCGCCAGACCGATTCCCCGGTTGCCGCCGGTCACCAGTACAGATCGGGCCATCGTGCTAACCGGCCAGCGCGGTGGCCCGCGCCTGACGCTGCGCGCGCCGCTCGACGAAGCGGCTGGCCCGCTCGTCGAGCTTGCCGAGGAAGTCCGCGAGTTCCTCGCGCACCTGCTCGCCCCGGGCGGTCAGGTCGTTGCGCTCGAAGATCTTCCAGTGTCGCAGGATGGGCATGACCACCTTGTCGTGGTGCAGCCGCAGGTCGTAGATGCCATGGTTGGCAATAAGCACCGAGAACCGGTGGAAGTCGGGCTGGCTCGCGCCGGGCATCTCGAAGTTGAGGACGGCGTTACGGATCGCGATCAGCGTGTCGTCCGGCGCGATGTCGAGCGCCGCACCGGCCGTGTTGCGGTAGAAGATCAAATGTAGATTCTCGTCCGCCGCGATGCGGGCCAGCAGTTGATCGCCGATCGGGCAGCCGGTGGCAGCCCCCGTGTTCCGGTGCGCGAGCCGCGTCGCCAATTCCTGGAATGCGGTGTATGCCAGGTTCTCCAGCACGCCCTCGGGCTCGTTCAGGGTGCCGACCGACATGTGGCGCAGCCGTCGCCGCTCCAGGTCGACCGGGTCGACGGCCCGGGTGACTACGAGGTAATCACGCAGCGCGGCGCCGTGCCGTGCCTCCTCCGCGGTCCATCGGTTGACCCACTCACCCCAGGCACCGTCCCGGCCGAAGGTGGTCGCGATGTCCCGGTGGTACGACGGCAGGTTGTCCTCGGTCAGCAGGTTCACCACCATCGACGCCCGGACCGCCGGCTCGAGCCGGGACTGATCCGGTTCCCAGTCGTCCCCCCCGAGGAAGCCGAAGTTGCGGCCCTCGCTCCAGGGCACGTAGTCGTGCGGGTTCCAGTCCCGGGCGACCGAAAGGTGCCGATTGAGGTTCTCAGCGACCACCGGCTCCAGCTCACGCAGCACCCTGACTTGACAATCTACATCGACAGGGAGCTTCATTGGCCGCCTTCCGTACCGGCCGGAACCCGCTGGTCTCCGGCGTCGCTCGTCTGATGGATGTGCAACGGGCATTTCCAGTCGTCCTCGACGAGTCGGCCCGAGTACATGACCGTCTCCGGCCAGCGCTCGTCGAACTGGGCGAGGCTCGGGTTCTCCGACCCCTGCAGCCGCCGGTCCCGCTTGCGGACCGTGTCCTTCATCCGATCCATGCGCCCGTCGAGACGCAGCAGGCTGAACTGTTCGTGGGAGTTGAAGATGAGGGTGGGCCACGCGGTACGACGGGAGAACCGTGAGGCTGCCGCGTGCATGCCCACGATGAAGAAGGCCCGGCCGCCGAAACTGAACGAGAAGCCGAACTTCTGGGGGTCCGTGGATACCGTGGGGTCCCATTCGCTGTGCTGTACGTCCGCGTCGTGCAACAGCTGCAACTGTTCCCAGAGCTGCACCTCGAACTCTTCCTCGGTCGACGTGGCCGGTCCGTCGAAGCTGGCGACGAACGACGCGAAGCGATCCGGCACCACGGGAAACTCGTTGATGAAGTCCCAGAGGTCCGCGGCGAGCGAGACAGTGGCGTCCGGGGTGCCGAACTTCGCGTAACAGCCGAATCGGTAGTCACCGCGGCGCATCGCGGACCGGGCGACCACACACGGGTAGGTGTCGCTCAGCGTCATGGCCCGGAACGAGGTGTGCACCATCGCAGCGAGCGCGTCCGGTGGCCCCTCCGTCGGGCGGAGCTTCACCAGGTGATCCTGCTGGTAGGCGTGGTAGGAACGGTGCACGAGGGGACCTGTGTACGGATTTGTTCGTGGTGTATCCATGATGGCCTGCCCTAGGGCGTGTATCGATTGGTGTGGGCTTCAGGACTCGGTGGGCGCCGGTCTCCCCGCCGCCCACCGAGTACTGAAGCCCGCCGACGATCGCGGAGGTGCCGGGTCAGCTGGCGCTGGCCGCCGGAGCGTGCTGCTGGATGTAGCTGACGAGGTCGCCGACGGTGCGCAGCTCAGCCGCCAACTCGTCCGGCAGGCTCACCCCGAACTTCTCCTCCACCACAACCATGATCTCCACCATCGACAACGAGTCGACGTCGAGGTCCTCGCGCAGGCTCTTGTCGAGCTGCACGTCGTTGTCGGGAACCCCAGCCACCTCTTCGAAGATGCCGGCCAGCTCCGCGCGAATCTGATCAGTGTTCATCTGTTCTCTCCAGTGTTCCTAGTTACTCGGGGGATAGTGCGGTCTAGAAGGCCCGTACGACGAGTACGGCGTTGTGCCCGGCAAACCCGAACGAGTTGCTCATAGCAATCGACACTTGGTGCTGCTGGGCGGCATTCGGGACGTAGTTGAGCTCCGCGTCCTCGGGGTCCTCGCAGTTGATGGTCGGCGGCACGAGGCCTTGGTGGATCGCCTTTACCGTGGCGATGAGTTCCACCGAACCCGCCGCTCCGATCATGTGCCCGGTCATGGATTTGGTCGAGCTGATCGGGATGCGTAGCGCCTGCTCCCCGAAGACCTGTCGGATTGCGGCCGACTCGGTCCGGTCGTTGAGCTGGGTGCTCGTACCGTGGGCGTTGATGTAGTCGATCTCGTGGGGGGCGACGCCGGCATCCTGCAGGGCCATCCGCATGGCCCGCTGCGCGCCCAGTCCCTCCGGGTGTGGGGCGGTCGGGTGGTGGGCGTCGCTGGTCTCCCCGTAGCCGGCGACCTCGGCGAGGATCTGCGCACCGCGGGCGACGGCGTGATCGAGGGATTCGAGCACCACGATCCCGGCGCCGCCGGCCATCACGAACCCGTCCCGAGCCCGGTCAAACGGCCGGCTCGCACGCTGCGGATCGTCGTTGCGCCGCGAGAGGGCACGGGTCGACGCACCCGAGGCGACGTCGACCGGGGTGACGGAATCGTCCGAACCGCCGGCGACGAACACATCGACCTGGCCCTGCTGGATCATCCGCATCGCCTGGCCGATGGCGGTCGTACCGGAGGCGCAGGCGGTGCTGACCGCGCCGCTCGGGCCGGTCGCCCGCAGCCGCAGTGCGACCTCACCCGCCGCGCTGTCGATCGCCGAGGCGGCCGAGACCCACGGAGCGATACCCCGGATGCCCTTCTCACGGAACTGAAGGGCGCAGTTCTGGATCAGGTTCGTGGGACCGTACCCGGAGCCGACGAGTACCCCGACCCGGGGGTTGTCGCTGCTGTGAAGAACGAGCTTGGAGTTCTCCACAGCCTGCAACGCCGCGGCGACCGCGAACTGGGCGAACCTGTCGATGCGCCGACTTACCGTCCGGGGCATGTAGTCGGACGGATCGAATCCTCTGACCTCACCGGCGATCTGCACCGGCAGGTCGCCGGCGTCGAACTGGGTGATTCGGTCGACCCCGCTGCGGCCCTGCGTCAACGACTCCCAGAAGTCGTCGACGTTCAGGCCGATCGGGGTCACCGCTCCCTGCCCTGTGATGACCACTCGCTTCCGAGGCGGCCCAGCTTGGCTTGTCATGGCGTTACCACTTCTTTCGAATTTTCATCGGGTCGGACCGGGAAATCGCCATCCAGCTCCGCGAGAGCGGCGGGGATGTCCGAAAGGCGGACCGGCACCTCGACCACTGCGACCTGGCCCTTGACGGTGGCCTCCAACGCCAGTTCCAGGTCTTGGTGGAGCCTGTCCTTGTCCATGAGGACAACGTGGTGCACACCGGGCTGCGTCGCGTGGCAGGTGTCCGCAGTGCCGTCCGCCGAGACGAAGCTGAACCGGGAGCCGCTGCCACCCGCCTTGTTCAGCTGGGCCTGCAACCAGCCGTACCCGCCGTTGCGCAGCACAACATAGAGAACTCCGATGCCCTCCTCGACGAGTACGCCGAGGTCGTTGCCGAGCATCCCGAACGCGCCGTCGCCGATGAAGGCGACCACCGGCGTGTCCGGGGCGGCCAGCCGTACGCCTGCCGCAGCGGACGCCCCGAAGCCGAGGCTGGTCTGCTCGGACGGGACGATCGAGTCCGCCTCGGACCCGCAACGCCAGAACGGGTAGAAGTACGACCACATGTCCTGCAGGCCGTTCTCCTGGACCAGGATCCGCCGCTCGGGCAGGACCGTGTCGAGTGCCGCCAGGAGCTCCGCGATGTGGATCTCCGGCTTGGCGGCCATCTGCTCACGCTCGTGCTCGATCCGCCGGGCCGAGTCGGTGTGACAGGCGTGCACCCGCTCCACCCACTCCCGGTTCGGCTGGTCGGGCTCGCCGGCCAGGGCGGAGACCCAGGACTGGACGACTGCTGCGCCATCGGCGAGGACCACCGGCCCGCCCCAGTCCGTGGAGACGTCCCCGGGCTCGACGTTGACCTGGAGGACCGGGGTGGCCGGGTTGGCGAAGCCCTTCCCGAAGGTGGCGGTCTCCTCGAGCCGGCTACCCAACGAGACGACGAGATCCGCCTGCTCCCACAGTGGCTCCGCCTCCTGTGGCGAGTAGAGACCGGCCAGCCCGCAGAACATCTCGTTGGTCTCGTCGACGACGCCCCGGCCAGAGGCGGTGGCGAAGACGGCGGCGCCGAGCAGCTCCGCCAGCCGCTCGATCGCGTGGTCGCCGTTACGTCGACGCATACCGCCGCCGACGAGCAGAACCCGGCGGCTGGCGCCACGCAGTGCCAGCAACGACTCTGCGAGCACAGCCGGGTCCGGACCGGACCGGACCGGATGGGGAAGTCGCCAATCCCGGGTCCGGACGACCTCCTCGGTCAGCAGGTGGTCCGGCAGTTCGACGTAGACCGGCCCCGGAGCGCCGTTGGTGGAGAGGAAGAACGCCCGTTCGAGGGCGGGAATCACCCGCGACGGGTGGTCGACCCGGTGCGCCCACTTCACCAGCGGCGAGAGGACCGCGATCTGATCCAGCTCCTGAAAGGCGCCCGAGCCACGGACCTGGCTCGCCGTGCCGGCCGCCAGCACCACCAGCGGAGCGCCGGAGCGGTTCGCCTCGAGCAGACCGGTCGCCACGTTGGTCGTAGCCGGTCCCTTGCCGATGACACAGACGGCTGGGCCACCCGACCGCAGCGCGTGGCCCGTCGCCATGAACGCCGCGTTGCGCTGGTCCCGGCAGAGGACCATCCTGATCGGCGTGGCCTCGATCGCCCGCAGCACGACGAGATCGTCCGCAGGCAGGCCGAAGACCGTGTCCACGCCAATGGCCCGGAGATAGTCAACCAACGCGTACCAGGCATTCGGATAGCTGACGGTATCGCTCATGGACGTTCTCCCAGCTCGGTGGCGAGGATATCGGAAATCAGCAGCGGGATGGCCTTGCGTCGCTTGCGGTGGCTGACGTAATTGGCCATCATGCCGCGCCCACCGAACGGCTCGTTACCGTTGTCGATCTCCAGCAGCGTCTGATTGACGGCCACCATGTGTCGCTTCGAGAGCTGATCGACCAGTTCCGGCATGTGCCCGTACACCATGGCACCCATCGCGCGGTCCTGGAAGTAGGGGCTCTGCAGTCTCTCCCGGAGCTTCTGCCTGTCGTCATAGCTGACGATGTTGAAGATCGGCGAGAAGATCTCGGTCATCGCGATGTCGTCGTCGAAGTCACGCAGCAGAACGGTCGGTTGGATCTGACGGGTCCGGAAGTCGACCTGACCGCCGTAGATGATGTGACGGCCGTTCTGTGAGAGGAACTCCGTCGCGTCGGCGACCGCAGAGGCGTACGACATGGGTCCGTAGTCCGCGTCCGGGTCGTCGTTGTCGCCGAAGGTGGCGACCGAGAGCCGCTTGACCAGGGCTTCGACGAACCGCGGCGTCTCGGCCTTGTGGACGAAGAAGACATCGGGGCCGAAGCAGTCCTGGCCTGAGTTGAGCATCCTGATTCGAATGGCGTCCTCGACCACGAGGTCGAGGTCGGCGTCTGCTCCCACGATGAACGGGTTGGCGCCCTGCCCGAAGAGAATGAAGACCTGGTCATCGCGGAGGCCTGCGCGAACGACCTCCGCGTTCTGATACTTGCCCGTGAAGACGATGGCATTGGCGTCGTTCACGGCGCCCTGCATGAATTCCCGCTGGCTCTCCGTGGTCACGCTCAGGGGCAGGCCGTGCACCGGCGCGAGCAGTTCGTGCAGCGCCAGGGTCTCGCTGGCCACCTGGCTGGACGCCCGCGCCACGATCTTCTCGGCGAACAGGGACGGGATCAGCATGTAGAGGGTGTACGAGTACAACAGCACGTTCGATGACATGAAGATAGCCATCTGCGACACCGCAGGGGGCTTGTTGTTCACGACCTCGCCGACGGCGCCGGCCAACGCGTGGAGCGAGGCTTCGATCTCCATTTCCACGGATCGGTGGTTGGAGATTCCGGTGCAGACGTTCATCAGCGCCTGCTTGTTGGCGCTGATGAACTCAGACACGGCCCGAAGCCGGGCGATCCGGTCCGGGAACGGCACCTTCGTCAGGTCCTCGGCGGAAAGCGCTCCCGTCTCGGGCACCACCGGCCCGGACACCTCCCCGGGCTTCGGACGGCAGACACGAGACCGGAAGACGACCTCCTCGGCGGTCCGTTGGAGTTGCTTCGTGTCCGGCTTGCCGTTGCGGTTCAGTGGCATCTGCGGCACCACGATGACCTTGTTCGGGTGCTCGTACGACGGCAGCAGGGTGCAGATCGCGCTACGCCAATGCGCGGCCGATCCCTCCGCCGGGTCCTCTACGAAAAAGACCAACTGGCAGCCCTTGCGTTCGTCGTCGACGGCGACGATCTTCACCGGCCGTCCGCACACCTCGGCCTTGCGCTCGATGGCCTCGGGATACAGCGTGTAGCCCAACCGGTAGACCGCGAACTTACGGCCGAGGACGCAGAGGTTGCCGTCCACCGCCTGGTAGCCCAGGTCGGCGGTGGCGTAGGGGCCCGGCCCGAGGGGTGTGACCGTGCCATGCTCGTCGAGGTAGCCCTCCATGAGGCTCGGTGACGACACGAAGATCTCGCCGACTTCGCCGTTTGCGACCTCACGCCCGTTGCCGCCGAGGATGAGCACCTCGACGTCCGAGAGCGGACGCCCGCACGCCACCGGGTTCTCGCTGTTGGCCATGGCGATGTTGCCGGCCTCGTTGCTGCCGTAGCCGTCCAGCAGCGGCTTGTTGAACACCCGCTTGAACCGCTCCGCCAGGGAGGCCGGCAGGGGCGCGCCGCCAACGCAGAACATCCGCACGGTGCTCAGGCTCTGCATGAGGTCCGGACGGCGCTCGACGAGGTTCAACAGGCTGTGGTAGGTCGAGGGCGCGCCGTCCACCACCGTAGCGCCGGCCGTACCGCCCAACTGGATCGCCCGGTCCAACCGCTCGCGGGGGGCGATCGCCAGGCAGCACCCGACGGTCCAGGAGAGCACCACCAGCGTCAGGCCGTAGAAGTGGGAGAACGGGACCAACGGCAACAGGACGTCGTCGGGCCGGTAGCCCATCCTCTCCCGGGTGCGTTCCAGGTCGTTGAGGAAGCCTCGACCGGATCGCACGATCCCCTTCGACTGGCCGGTCGACCCTGAGGACCAGGTGATCAGGGCATCGAAACGCGCGTACCAGCTCGCGAAATTCAGATACTCGTCGCGGTCGAAGTCTCTGGGGTCGGCGAGGATCTGTGCCGTGGTCACGACGCCCGGTCCGCTGCTGTCGTCGGCGATCGTCCATCGAGCCCGCGCCATCTTCCGCATCCGCTCCCGTTCCTCGAGCGTCTCGCGAGGGTCGACGAGCACGACGGAAGCGTCGATGTGCACCAGCGCCAGGAGCGTGGCCACGTAGTCGACGGAGTTGTCCGCGCAGAGCATCACGCGGTCACCGGCGGCGACCCCACGGGCGCGCAGCTTTCCGGCGAGAGTGAGTGCGATCTGTTCCACCTCGATTGAGGTGTGCATGGTTGTGGGAGTCAGTACCTTGCTCGTTGACCAATCCACTGGTTCTCCGATCAACAGGGTTTGGGGTCAGGGCAGTGGTATTCGCAGCTGGCCTGAGCGACCGCCGCAGACAGAGCCGGTATCGATTTCGACTCGTCAGGACAGTCGTTCCAGTTCCTGAAGGAGTACCGCAATGGTGTGCTCGATCTGCGCCGGGGTGTGCTCCGAGGTGATGAAGAACCGGAGACGGGACAGTTCATCTGGAACTGCGGGATAGAGGATCGGGTTGGCGCTGATTCCCCGGTCGAAAAGGGCGTTGGCCAGGGCAAGGCAGCGGGCAGAGTCACCGACGATGCAGGGAACGACCGGCGAGTCCTGACTCGTGCCGGTGTCGATACCGGCTTCACCGGCCAGTTGCAGGAAGAGGGCCGAGTTCTGGCTGAGCCTGCGCAACCGCTCCGGCTCGCTCCGCATGATCTGCATCGCGGCGAGGGCCGCCGCAGCATTCTGCGGGGTCATGCCGACGCTGTAGACGAAGCCCGGCACGGTGTACCTGAGGTAGTCGATGAGGTCGCGCGAGCCGGCGACGTACCCACCGCAGCTGGCGACCGCCTTCGAGATCGTTCCGGACCAGAGTTCCACCTGGCTGCGGTCGACGTCGAAGTACTCGCCCACGCCACCGCCGTGCCGGCCCACCGTGCCGAGGCTGTGTGCCTCGTCGATCAGCAGGAACGCGCCGTGCCGGTCCTTCACGTTGATGATCTCGGGCAGGTCGACGATGTCGCCGTCCATGCTGTAGACGCCCTCGACGACGACCAAGGCCCGACGGTGGCGGTGCCGATGCCGGGTCAGCACCTCGTCGAGGCTCTTCGGGTCGTTGTGGGCGAAGGGCCGTCGGGTGGCTCCAGAGAGCCGGCAGCCCTGGAGGATGCTGTCGTGGGCGAGCTCGTCGTGCACGATCAGGTCGTTCGGGCCCAAGATGTGCCCGATCAGCGAGACGTTGGTGGCGTGGCCGCTCACCATGACCAGCGCATCCTCGGTGCCGAGCAGCGTGGCGAGTTCGGCCTCCAGCTCGACGTGGAGGGGACGGTTTCCGGACAGGAAGCGGCTCGCCGAGACCGAGGTGCCGTACGCCTCGATCGCCGAGCGGACCGCGTCGTTCACCCGGGGATGTCCGGACAGGCCCAGGTAGTTGTAGCTGGAGTAGGAAATGAGTTCTCGGCCGTCGACTCTCGTGGTCGACGTCGAGGGCCCCTCGTGTATCAGGAAGTACGGGTTGCGCCCGAACTGCTGCATCATCGCGCGGTGCTCGATGAGGTCAGCGAACTCGGCGACGCTGTTCTCGGTCCGCACCGGTGGGAGGTCGACCGTGGGCGAGGGTACGACTTCGGGCACGACCGGCAGCGGTGCGGCAATGGCTGGTGCCGGCGTCGACGGGAGCACCTGCCGGGCGACCGCGGCGATCACCTCGTCGAGGGTGGGGTGCCTGGAGAGGTCGGTCAGACCACCGGCGAGCTGCGGCCAGGTGCGCGCCAGCACGGTGACCAGCTCGGTGACCATCAGGGAGTCGAAGCCGAGTTCCGGGCCCATCTGCTCAAGGCCGGTCAGCGACTCCGCCGGGAACGCGCTGATCCGCGAGACGTGGTTGACGACCTCCGCTCGGACGGCGGCGAGCTGGGCGGCATTGGAGCTGACGGCCGCCGGCCTCGCCAGGCCGATGAGGGCCGGGGCCGGGGCCGGGGCCGGGGCCGGGGCCGGGGCTGGAGCCGGGGCTGGTCCCACCGCCACCAGGGCGGGCGCCGATGGCGGCGCCGCCACGGCCGCCTGCGCGACCATCGAGGGCTGGGCGACCACCGATCCCACCAGTGCCGGAGCCACCAGCGGGGGCAGCGGCACAGGCTGATCGGGCTCCAGGCCGGACGAGGTGAACTGCACCACGCGCAACAACGCGAGCTGCTCCCGCATGAGACTGACGATCTGGTTCACAGACGTGTCTTCCATTCGATCCGGGACGTGAGGCGGCACTTCGCTGATCGGTAGAGCGGCTGCTGCCACCGGGACCGGTGACGCCGGTCGCCTATCCGGTAGTGCCGGGATGGGGTAACGCTGGGTTGCCAGCGGAGATGGCGGAAGATCGACGGGCGGCCCACCAGCCCGCGGCGGGGTCACCGCAATCCCCAGCACCGCAAGCTGACCGAGCGCTCTGAGGAAGCTCTCGGCGTCGTCCGGGCCCTCTGCCGACAGGGCCACGAAGTGCGCGTCGTCCTTGTCCCGCAGGGTGCGCCGGATCATGCCGAGCATCGACTGTCCGCCGCAGACCTGCACGAAGATCCGGGCACCGGCCTCGTACGCCGCCAGGGCCGCATCGGTGAACCGGACCGGGGACGTGGCGTGGTTGGCCCAGAGCTCGCGCAGGATGGCCGGATCGGCGCAGGCGTCGCCGCTGATGCAGGAGACGAAGGTCGCCTGACGTGGTTCAGAGATCCGGCGCGCCGCCAGTTCGTCGCACATCTGCGGGCGGACCGATTCCAGCAGCGGGGTGTGGAACGCGTTGGAGACCGCGACGGGGCGGGCGATGATCCCTACCTCGGCGCACCGATCGGCGAGCCGCGCCAGCGCCGCGTTCGTGCCGGCGGCGACGGTCTGCCGAGGGTGGTTGAAGCACGCCGGCCAGACATCGCCGAGGCCGACACAGAGCTCGGCGACGCGCTGCGGGTCGGCCTGGACGACCAGCATCCCGCCCGACTCGTGTTCCTCGGCGCTGCGCATCGCCGCGCCACGGCCGGCCATCAGGTGAAGTGCTTCGTCGTCGCTCAGGGCACCGGCGACCGCGGCGGCCGGGAACTCGCCGACACTGTGCCCGAGGGTGACGGCGGGGATGACGCCGCTGGCCTCGGCGAGCCGAGCCGCGGCAAGCGTCACGACACCTAGCAGCGGTTGGCAGACGTCGGTGCCACGCATCCGGTCCCGACCTGCCGGGGTGTCCGCATCAGGACCGTAGAGGGCCCACAACGGCGAGAAATCGGAGACCCTCCGCACCTCCCGGTCGAGACGGTCTGCGGTGTCCCGGAACTGGGGGAAGCGAGCGTAGAGATCGGCCAGCAGACCGGGCTTCTGACTGCCCTGCCCCGGGAAGAGGAACGCAACGGGCGGTGCCTTGCGGCGCCGCCTGACCTCCCCCAGGAAGACGCCGTCGTCCACCGTCCCGGAGCGCCCTTCACCCAGCGCCCGCATCGCCTCTTGCAGGCGGGCCGTCAGCTCGACCCGGGTACGGGCGATGACGGCGAGCCGCCACGGGAGTAGCTCACGCATCGCCAGCGTGTCGGCGACGGCGCGCAGGCTAAGGTACGGGTCCTCGTCGAGGGTCTGGCGGATACGGTCGACGTACTGGACGAGCAGGTCCGCCGAGCCCGTGGAGAAAAGGAACAGCTCCGGCCGGACCGGGTCGGCGGGGCCGAAAGCCCCACCGGCCTCCGGGCCACGCTCGCGCGCTGCCGGAGCCTCCTCGAGGACGATATGGACATTCGTGCCGCCGAAGGCGAACGAGTTGATGCCGGCTCGCCGGGGGGCACCATCCTCTGCCGGCCAGGCGATGTTCGCCTCGGGCAGATGCATCCCACCCGCCGCCACCTCGTCGTTCGGCACGGCGTCCGGCTGACGGGGAATGATGCCATGTCGGAGCGCGAGGGAGGCCTTGATCAGGCCGGCCATGCCGGAAGCTGTCAACGAGTGCCCGACCAGCGCCTTCACGGAGGCCAGGTACGCGGGACGGGGCCCCGTCGTACCGGTCGCCGACTCGGCCCGGATCCGCGCCAGCGACTCGAGTTCGACGCGGTCACCGACCGAGGTGGCCGTGCCGTGGCCCTCGATGAAACCGATCGAGTCGGCGGCGACACCGGCATCGTCGTACGCCCGACGCAAGGCCAGGTACTGTCCCCCGCTGCGCGGCGTCATCGGTCCGTCGGTGGTGCCGTCATTCGAGCAACCGACGCCCCTGATGACCGAATAGATTCGGTCGCCGGCGGCCAGGGCCGCGTCCAGAGGGCGCAGCACCACCACACCGACACCCTCGCCGAGAACGAATCCGTCGGCGCGTTGGTCGAAGGGACGGCAGACACCGGTGGGGGAAATGGCCCCCACCCTGGAGAAGGCCACCAGGCCGTTCGGTATGAGATTCACATAGGCCCCACCGACGAGCGCCTCGGTGCAGACCCCCGCCCGCAGCGCGACCACCGCCTCGTGTATCGCGACGAGTCCTGAACAGCAGGCGGAGTCCACGGTGAAACTCGGTCCGCCCAGGTCGTAGAACTGACTGACCGTGGTGGCAGCCATGTTCAGCAGACTGCCGGGAACGGAGTAGATTTCCAGGTCGGCCGGGTCGGGTCTGAGCGTGTTGAAATCAGCGGTGCTCATCGCGAAGTAGACGCCGGTGTTGGTGCGGTCGTATGCCCGGTTTTCCCAGCCGGCGTCCTGCAGGGCTTCGCGGGTGACATTCAGCAACAACCGGTGCTGGGGATCCATTGTGCGCGCGCGACGCGGCAGTAGTCGGAAATAAGAAGCGTCGATATCGTCGATATCGTCGATATACGAAACCTGGTCGGTGTAAGATTTTCCGACCGCCCGGCGATCCTCCGGATCGAGGTACGGGCTGTGGTCCCAACGCGCGACTGGCACCGAGTGGAAACGTGGTTCGGCGCGCGTAAGGACCCGCCAGTATTCCTGGAGGTTGTTCGCACCGGGAAAGCGGCAACCCATTCCAACGATTGCAATATCCCGCATGGAGCCCTCCCCGAATCGTATAGCCAGTTGGCGACCTCGACAGCCTTAGTACATCGGCGTCAACAGGTCAGTCGACTACAAAAGGCCATGCACAGGAAGACTCTTACAGTGATGTGCTCAAGTGATTCATCCCCATGGCCTGAGCGGCGTCAGCATGCCACCGGGCGGAGCGGGCCACACCGATGACATAGCCGAAGGGTTTGGCGGGACCATAAGCAAGAGGCGCCTTGACCCGCGCAAATAACCTCGAGTGGTCGGCCGGTGACGGCAGCAATCCCGACGAATAAGGATGCATTGTCCGTTCTCTTGCAAATACCCCGGTGCGCGGTGTGAACGCGGGATTTGACATGGCTTCCACATCACCCCATGCCCGTGCGGCACCGCCTCCACTTCGCGCGGCCGACTTGCTTGACCATTTGTCGATTGGTATGGCCTGCGACACCAATCGGCCCAGCAAGTGGTTGCCCCCTGCTTCTCTGTGGCCGCCCGCCGTCCCGCTCGGGCTGTGGCGCAACTGCAACCCGGACCGGGCCGTTCGATCGGCGACACGTACTCCGCGCCGAGCGATCCCGCCCCGATGCCGTCACCCAGGGCACCGAGACGTTCGTGTCGGTAGGGTCGGAATCGTGACGTACTTTGCCGCCGAAGGGCGCTACGAGACGATGACCTACCGGCGCGCCGGGCGCAGCGGGCTGCGGCTGCCCGCCGTCTCCTTGGGGCTGTGGCACAACTTCGGCCCGGACCGGCCGTTCGAGCGGCAGCGCGACATCGTCCGGCGGGCATTCGACCTCGGGGTCACCCACTTCGATCTGGCGAACAACTACGGCCCGCCGCCCGGGGCCGCGGAGGAGAACTTCGGCCGGCTGCTCGCCTGCGACCTCAAGCCATACCGGGACGAACTGGTGATCTCCAGCAAAGCCGGCTACCTGATGTGGCCCGGCCCGTACGGCGAGTGGGGTTCCCGCAAGAACCTGATCTCCTCGCTGGACCAGTCGCTACGCCGGATGGGCCTGGACTACGTCGACGTCTTCTACTCCCACCGGTTCGACCCGGACACCCCGCTGGAGGAGACGATGGGCGCGCTCGACGCGAGCGTCCGCTCCGGCAAGGCCCTCTACGTCGGCATCTCCAACTACAGTGCGGAGCAGACCGAGCGGGCCGCCGCGATCCTGCGCGACCTCGGCACGCCGCTGCTGATCAACCAGCCGTCGTACTCGATGCTCAACCGCTGGACCGAGGACAACGGCCTGCTGGGCACCCTGGAGCGGGTCGGCGCCGGCTGCATCGCCTACAGCCCGCTCGCCCAGGGGCTGCTCACCGACCGATACCTGGGCGGCATCCCCGCCGACTCCCGGGTGCGCACCAGCGTCTTCCTCAACGAGGGCGACCTCGACGAGAAGAAGATGGCCACCATCCGGGCGCTCGGCGCGATCGCCGAACGACGCGGCCAGTCCCTGGCCCAACTCGCACTCGCCTGGGCGCTGCGCGACCCCCGGATGACCAGCCTCATCATCGGCGCGAGCAGCGTGAAGCAGTTGGAAACGAACGTCGCCGCCCTGAACAACCTCGACCTCACCGCCGAGGAACTGACCGAAATCGACGGCCACTGCTGAGCGGACAATTCCCCTGGCAGAGTTCGTGATCTCGCCGAGCGCGGGCGGGCGCGGATGGTGTTGTGGCGTGATGAGGGCCATAGTGCGGAGGAGGTCGCGGTCCTGGCGGGTGTGTCGCTTCCGATGGTGAACATCTGGGTGCGCCGTTACCAAGACCGGAGTGTGCCGGCCCTTGCTGACCGGCCTGACGCACCGATCGAGCCGGGAGATGGCGGTCTACTTGGCCCGACACGAGAACAAGGGGCCCGCTGCTGCCGATCGACTTCGACCGCACCAAGAAACGCACCCACGACGCCCGTAGGTCCACTTGAGCCGTCGCCCTGGCGGCCTCGACTCCCGAGGCCGCCAGGGCGCTGACGTCAAGACTGGCCGATCACGCCCGTCCCATCCTCGAAGCCGCCGTCATCGCGAGGGACTCGGTCTCTTGATCATCGGATAGGAGGATGGCGTGGAAGCGAGGACCACTGTCACGATTTTCTGCGTCGTAGGATTCTGCCCAGTGCCGGCCAGCTCGGACCAGTATGTTAAAGAACACCTCCCTTTCACTGACGTCTTCCAGCAAAACATCCTGCGCATTGTCGATGACGATTAAGAATCGGTTTGCCGAAAGCCAGCTGAGGTCTCTGAGGCACTCAGAGAGTGCCGGCCAGTTCCACCCGAAGTAACTCGGGAACAGTAGTGCGTCAGAAAACTGCTCGAATACGCGGTCCGCGTTCATCATTGCTGCGCCGTTCAACCGGGCCACTGCAACTACGCCCGCTGGTGGAACGACGTCCTCCAAGGAGTGCAAGCCGCTGCGGGCGAGCACTTGGACAGGGGAATCGGATTCTTTCCACATTTCAGGATCCCGGTACGGCTACGATGAATGTTTGATAACGGGTGGGCGAGTATTATATAGAGCCATCGAAACCTGCAACGATTCGCTCGCCACCCGGGGAGGGATTGCTTCGCGATTGGACCGCGCCCCACTCTCTATACCAAATTTCCTTACCCGAGCTATCGTACTTTGGAAGGACACAACCGCCACTCTTACCGTTATTTTCAAATCCCTGCGGCACCGAGGGCCTACCAGATTACCGTCCTTGGCATGAAGCGACACACCCGACTCCCGGATGTCGCGAATGACGACCTGCGACTCCTTCGGTACGGAGGCCGGGATCCAACCTTTCAACCCGGCGGTCTTTCCCAGAACCGCGCCCTGCGGTAAGCGTCCACTTGACGCCGCACCCAGGACCGCTGCCAGCGCGACGGCCTGCGTGTCCTCGCAGTCGTCCGCGCACTGCCCTGCGATGCCGGACAAGGCTCCGACGGCGAGCAGGCAACCCAAACCCGGCCGTTCCCGTACAGAGGACAGCACCGGCCGTGGCACGACGGTGGAGGCCACAAACCCGAGGGCAGCCCTTGGCTCGACCGTCGGCCACACTCGCGGTGTGACGACAGTCGAGCCAATAACCTCCACCCACCCGGCGTTCGATCAGGTCGCTGCACTGTTCGACGACTACCGGGCACACTACGGCCAACCGTCAGCCCCTCAGAACACCCGATCCTGGTTGCACGAGCAGGTCACCCAGCACAGGCTCACCGCAGCGGCCGCCATCCGTGCTGAGGAGGCCTGCGGTTTCATCACGGTCACGATCATGCCGGCCTCGCTCATGTTGGGCACCGCATGGTCGATCCGCGACCTCTACGTGGCCCCGGACTATCGCCGTACCGGTATCGCCAACGCTCTCCTGCAGCACGTCATCCATAACGCGGGTAACGCTGGCGCGCATCGCGTGTCACTCCAGACCGAGACCGACAACGTCCCAGCTCTGATGCTCTACACCGACATCGGATTTCAGCCTGTCACCGGCCTGGAACTGCTCAACCTCACCTTGGATCCCTCTTGCCAAGATCCAGGAGACACCGCCTAGCGCGATCCGCACCGAAGCAGGGCACGCCAGCGAGCACCTCGCACGGGTCACCCGCCGAGGCGGGCGCGGATCAGCTTCGGCACCGCCGCCAGGCCGGTGATCGGCCGAAACGCGCGGGCGGCGGTGGCCAGCGCCGCGTACTCGTCGGCACCGAGGTCGATCTCGGCGGCGGCGGCGTTGCGTTCCATCTGCTCCACGCCGGACGCGCCGGGGATCGCCACCACGTTTGGGTGGCGCACCAGGTACGCCAGGGCGATCTGGCTGGGCGTGGCGTCGTGCGCGTCGGCCACCTCGCGCAGCGTGGCGATGAGCGCCGCGCCGCGCTCCAGGTTCTCCGGCAGGAAGTACGGGTTGGCCCGGCGCACCGACCCGCTGGGCGGGTTCTGCGCGTCGTAGCGGCCGGAGAGGAAGCCCTGGGCGAGCGGGCTGTAGGCGATGACGATCCGGCCGGCCTGCTCCGCGTACGGCAGCAGTTCCTCCTCTGGGGCCCGGTCGACCATGCTGTAGCGGACCTGGTTGCTGAGCACCCGCCGGCCCAGCGCGGCCTCGGCGAACCGCCAGCGGCGCAGGGTGTAGTTGCTGACCCCGACCTCGCCGACCAGGCCGACGTCCTGCAACGCCCGCATGCCGCGCATGGTGGTGGTGTCGGCGACCACGGGGTTGGCCTGGTGCACCTGGTACAGGTCGAGGTGGGTGACGCCGAGCCGGGCCGCCGAGGCGACCGCCCGCTGCTGCACCACCGGGGCGATCGGCAGGATCGGGAGGATCTTGCTGGCCACCACGGCCTTCTCCCGCTGGTCGCCGAGGGCCGCGCCGAGGATCCGCTCGCTGCGGCCGAAGCCGTACAGCTCGGCGGTGTCGAAGAGGGTGACGCCGAGGTCGAGCGCCCGCCGGACGATGTCGGCGGCCCGGCGCTCGTAGTCGGGCCCGTAGCCCCACTCCTTCGAGCCGAACTGCCAGGTGCCGAGGCCGATCTTGGAGATGGGCTTGGGAGTGTCGAGATCAACGAAGCGCATCCCCCGAAGCTACGCGAAAGGAAGGGCACCTTATTAACGCATTCGGTACAGGAAGGGCATTTTCCTTACCGCAAAGGTTGACAATGGACGGCCGCGCGTCGATGGTGGGAGCGCTTCCATCCACCACCGTCGTTACGGGAGCTTTGATGAAACATGCCCGACCGAGTCCCCGCTGGCTGGCGCTGACCGCCGCGCTGTCGCTGCTCACGCCCCTGAACCCCGGTTTCGCTCCGCCCGTCGAGGCCGCCGCGACGACTACGCCCGCGGCGACGGCCGGTCCTGCGGCGCCCGTCAAGGCCGCCGCGGCGGCTGGTCCCGCCGTTTACGAGGCCGAGAGCGGCACCCTCACCGGCGTCACCGTCCAGACCGCCGCGGCCGGGTACTCCGGCACCGGCTACGTCGCCGGCTTCGACGCCGCCGACGACCAGGTCACCGTCCCCGTCCCCAACTCGCCGGGCGGCCTCTACGAGCTGACCGTGGCCTACCGCGCCCCGTACGGGCAGAAGACCGCCTCGCTGCTGCTCAACGGCGCCGGCCACGGCGAGGTCGTCCTGCCCGCTAACGAGCAGTGGACCACCGCCCCGGCCGGCCGGGTCCTGCTGCGCGCGGGCGACAACACCATCACGGTACGCAACAACTGGGGCTGGTACGAGATCGACGCCCTGCACCTCGCCCCGGTCGCCGCGCCGCCCCCGCACCAGGTCACCGGCGCGCTGGTCAACCCCGATGCCGATGCCCCGGCGCGGGCGCTGATGCGCTACCTGGCCGCGCACTACGGCACCGACGTGCTCTCCGGCCAGCAGGACATGGACGGGGTGCGCTGGCTGGAGGAGAACGTCGGGAAGGCGCCGGCGATCGCCGGCCTCGACCTGATGGACTACTCCCCCAGCCGGGTCGAGCGCGGCACCACCTCCACGGAGGTGGAGAAGGCGCTCGCCTGGGACGCCCGGGGCGGCATCGTCACTCTCACCTGGCACTGGAACGCGCCAAGCGGTCTGATCGACACCCCCGGCAAGGAGTGGTGGCGCGGCTTCTACACCGAGGCCACCACCTTCGACGTGGCGGCGGCGCTGGCCGACCCCGACTCCGCCGACTACAAACTGCTGATCCGGGACATCGACGCGATCGCCGTGCAGCTCACCCGGTTGCGTGATGCGGGCGTGCCGGTGCTCTGGCGACCGTTGCACGAGGCCGAGGGCGGCTGGTTCTGGTGGGGCGCCAAGGGCCCCGGCCCGGCGAAGCGGCTCTACCGGCTGATGTACGACCGGCTCACCAACCACCACGGGCTGACCAACCTGATCTGGGTGTGGAACTCGATCTCCCCGGACTGGTATCCGGGCGACGACATGGTGGACGTGGTCAGCGTCGACTCGTACCCGGCGGTCGGTGACCACGGGCCGCTCAGCGGCTCGTACGACCGGTTGGTGTCGCTGGGCCGTGACCGCAAGCTGGTCGCGCTGGGTGAGGTGGGGCCCATTCCGGACCCGGAGCTGACCCGCGTCTACCGGGCCGACTGGAGCTGGTTCGTCACCTGGTCCGGCGACTTCCTCACCGACGGGCTGTGGAACTCGCCGGACTTCCTGCGCCGGGTCTACCGGGACGACCCGCACGTGCTCACCCTCGACGAGCTGGGCGACTGGAAGGACGCGCCCGCGTGCGCGGCGACGTGGAAGGTGGTCAGCCGGTGGCCCGGCGGCTACCAGGCCGAGGTGAGGGTGCGCAACGTCGGCACCGGGGCGACCACCGGATGGTCGGTCCGCTGGCCAAGGGCCGACGGGCAGGGCGTGCGCGACGCCTGGGGCGCCACGGTGACGACCGCCGACGGCACGGTCACGGCGCGCAACGCGAGCTGGAACGGCCGGCTCGCCCCGGGGGCCAGCGCCACCCTGGGGCTGATCGGCACCGGCCCCGCGCCGGCCCCGACGCCCACCTGCGCCGCCTCCTGACGCCACCCCCGGCCGGCAGGCACTCCCCTGCCGGCCGGGACGGCGACGGGGTCGTGCCGTGCCTTGCCGCCGACCAGCGGGGCGGCAGCCGGTCAGCTGGTGCCGGGAGGGCGGCCACCCGTCTTGATCCAGACGAGCGCCGCCACGATCGTCAGGAACCCGGCGACCCCGAGCAGGTTGGGCAACTGGAGCAGCAGATCCTCCGTCGCGTACCCCTCAGCCGTGGCCGCCCGGGACGGATCGTCACGGTCGACGTACACCGTGGTCTCCTCCCCGGCGTGGCGCCGGCCCTGGTCAAGCTGGCTGGAGAACCGCTTTCGGTACGCCACCCCGTCGACGGTGTACGTCACGGTCATCCGGGTCACCGATTCCGAACGGCTGAGCCGGAGCCGGTTTGCCTGCACGACCAGGCCGGTCACAGCTGTCCCCTCGTTGACCCGCTGCTCGACAGTGGTGGTCAGACGGTCGTCGAGCAGGATGGCACCGCAGATCAGCATGGTTCCGAAGAGAGCCGCGACCATGATCCGCGTCCCGCGCGGCGGTCTTAGCGACACCGACACCAGTCCTCCAAAGCACGTGAGCTCATGTCGATCAGCCTGTCGGTGGGAGCGTCATAGAGCGTCCCGACGCCAGCGGTGACGGTAGTCCGACGTCGCTACCGCCGGCGCGGTTGCTCGCCTCGCGGCCCGCACCCGCCGACGACCTGCGGCCGTACCAGGACGAGATGGTCATCTCCAGCAAGGCCGGCTATCTGATGTGGCCCGGCCCGTACGGCGAATGGGGCTCCCGCAAGAATCTGATCTCGTCGCTGGACCAGTCGCTGCGGCGAATGGTCCTCGACTACGTCGACGTCTTCTACTCCCACCGCTTCGACCCGGACACCCCGCTCGAGGAGACGATGGGCGCGCTCGTCCGCTCCGGCAAGGCCCTCTACGTCGGCATCTCCAACTACGACTCCATGCAGACCGAGCGGGCCGCCGCGATCCTGCGCGACCTCGGCACACCGCTGCTGCTCAACCAACCGTCGTACTCGATGCTCAACCGCTGGACCGAACGCGACAACCTGCTCGACACCCTCGAACAGGTCGGCGCCGGCTGCATCGCCTACAGCCCCCTCGCCCAAGGCCTACTCACCGACCGCTACCTCAACGGCATCCCAGCCGACTCCCGGGTCCGCACCAGCCTCTTCCTCAACGAGACCGACCTCGACACCAAGACAATGGCCACCATCCGGGCGCTCGACACGATCGCCGAACGACGCGGACAATCCCTGGCCCAACTCGCCCTCGCCTGGGCCCTGCGCGACCCCCGAATGACCAGCCTCATCATCGGCGCAAGCAGCATGAAACAGTTGGAAACGAACATCGCCGCCCTGGACAACCTCAACCTCACCGCCGAAGAACTGACCGAAATCGACGGCCGCCTGAGCCGCAGCTACTCACTGCAATCGCAGAGCTTCTTGCTGGTCCGTATAACCACGCCAATTGCACTGCCATTTGGGGCCGCTGCCACGGTCAAGATTTGAAGAGGTCGCCATTGATTCCGACTAACTCACCGACCTGCCTCTATCTACCATCCCGTGTGACTCAAAGAACACATCGAGCAACCGGAAGAGAACACCTACCGCCTCTTCGTCCTGCGCAGGCGTGAAGTATCTCAAATCAGGCAGCGCACCGTCCTCGTAAATTTCACACAAGACAAGCAGCGGCCAATAGAGTTCCGGGCGCCCCCGCTCTCTCTCGACAAGCCAGCCATGAAATTCCTTGAGGACGCGATCCCCAGACCCGAGCTCATATCCCGCCAGGAATGCGCAGGTCCCTTCGTAGGTCCTCCGCACCACGTAGATTCCGTGATGCTTCTGTAGTTTAGGCAAGAAATCAGGCAGCGACTCAGTCATGATCAAAACCCAAAATCCATGTCCTCCTAGTAATCAAATCGGGTCTTGTACTCGTTGACACCAATACCACTCTTATACCACTGATCGTATACCTTGCCGCCCCTGACCACTACGGTATGGTGGAACCAACTCTCACCAAGCTCGGGAGTGCCCGGACCCTTCGGCCGATACGGCCCCATCGGCAATTGATCCCCACCGGCACCGACGAAGGTCTTGATTTCGCCACCGCTTCGCTTTGCGAACGCGGCGGCCCATTCGTCGCAACCAGTGTTATGGACTAGGACGGGCGTGTTGCCGGCGAGCACATAGTACGTGTGAAGGTTGGCAACGCTGAGGTTGTAGGCGGTGCCGCGCTTGGGCAACCCGCTGGCGGACACGTCAACCGACGTTCCTGCGCCGGTCGGCGTCCTCAGGAGATCACCTGGGTCGAGTTCGTCGGCGCGCTGCCACTGCTGGTCGGTCGCGTTCCAGAAGGGGTGGTCCTCCGTGGTGGTGACGACTTTGCCGTTCACGGTCAGCGCGACCAGTTCGTCCTCGTGGACCCAGAGGTGGGTGACGACGCGAGGACCTTGTTCACCGGTGACAGGGTCGGTGGCGACGACCTCGTCGCCGACCTTGATGTCCTTGATCGCTTTGGTGCTGCCGTCCGCCATGAGCACACCGGTGGCACCGTCGAAGCTACAGAGACCGCCTTGCTGCCAGGCAGGTTTGATTCCGGTCCCTGTCGGCACGGTTGGGCAGGTTCAGCCGGTCGTAGCATTTGATCTTGGCGGTTGGGTGGGACAGGATGTTCCGCTGTGCGTGCGATGTTGACCCTGGCTGATCGCGAAGAGATATCCCGTGGCTTGGCCGAAGGCCTGGTGTACAAACAGATCGGTGTCCTGGTCGGCCGCGACCCGTCGGTGGTCTCACGCGAGGTCGCCCGGCACGGCGGCCGCGGCCGGTACCGGGCTGCGGCGGCCGAGGAGGCAGCGACGGTGTCGCGGGCACGGCCGAAGACTTGAGCGGTCGAGCGGGCGCAGGGTCTGCGGGAGGTCGTGCGCGAGCGCCTGCGGCTGGGCTGGTCTCCGGCGTCGATCGCGGGTCGGTTGCCGTTCGACTATCCCGACGATCAGGCTTACCGGGTGTCTCACGAGGCGATCTACCAGTGGGTGTACGCCCAGCCGGTGTCCACCCTGGCTCGGGAGCTGATCGGGTTGCGCACTGGCCGCACGGCCCGCCGTGGCGGGGCCCGGCCGGCTCCCGCACCGCGGATCCGTGAGCCCCGCTACCTCGACGAACGCCCCGCCGAGGTCGAGGGTCGGCAGGTCCCCGGTCACTGGGAGGGCGACCTGGTCATCGGCAAGGGCGGCAAGAGCGCGGTGGCGACGCTGGTCGAGCGCACCTCCTGGTTCGTGGTCCTGGTTCCCCTGACCGGCCGGGACTCCCTGACCGTCGGCGACGCGATCATCGCCGCCGCCGGGACCCTCCCACCGCAGCTGGCCCGATCGCTGACCTGGGACTGCGGGTCGGAAATGGCCGGCCACGCCCGGATCACCGCCGCCGGCCTGCCGGTGCACTTCGCCCGCCCCCACCCACCCTGGCAACGCGGCAGCAACGAAAACGCCAACCGGATCCTGCGCGAGTACTTCCCCAAGGGCGTCCCGATCACCTCCGACCCGAAATACCTGGCGATGGTCGCTTCCGAGATCAACGACCGACCCCCTAAGACCCACGACTGGAAGAAGCCCTCCGAGATATTCACCGAACTCGTCGAGGCGAATGCTTCCACCGGCTGAACCCGCCGACTGGTGACACACGGCTACCACGTGTCGGGCCAGTCCTCATTGCCGATGAGGACTGGCCCGACACGGAAGACAAACACTTGGCCAACGCAAAACTAGCCGTTCGCACGCGAAGCGACCGCCGCAAGCGGTTGCCTGAAGACGTCGCCGCTCAAGACCCGTCAGGTCGCGCCGTCGCCTCCCCGGCAATCCACTTTGCGCATTCGCCCAGCGCGAAGATAATACTCAGAAACCTCCTTTGCCAGATAGAAGAGGCGACCCGACCTACCCGACCAGCCACCATCTGGAAAACCAACATGAACAGACGACTCTATTCTTTCCGTGCCACCTCGAAGAGCATCAAGTTCGAATAAAATATCATCTATACCCTCTTCAGCATCGACATTCAGGTAAGCTACAGCAAAATGCATGGTAATCACCTCCGCCTCCATTGCGACAGATACAGCGTGTATTTTCGCGGAGATCAGCCCTAATGAGGCTTGCATCGCATCAAGAACGAGCCCATTCTCGCGCTCCAGTTGAGACTCCATCGCATCGCACCACCTTTAGGGAGCCGACCAGTTCGGATTGATAGGGACTACGCTGGGACTCTTCGTTCCCTTGATCATAAAAACGTTCGTCGGCTGATCAACGAATCCAGATCGGGGATTGTTATTTTGAATCCAGTCACACCATCATACCGGACGACAATATTGCCATTTGCAGTTCTTCCAACAACCGCAGCTCGACCTGAATGAAAAGCGTCAAGAACTTCTTGCGCGTCGCCATGGGTTCTAAAGTACCCGCCACCGTTATGCAACGGATCGCCCAAGATATGGCGGCTTCGCTTCTGACGGCTGATCGCCTCGGAGACACCACAGCCACCCGGCGTCGTGTTATGGACCAGCACCGGACTCTCACCGACGAGCACATAGTACGTGTGCAGGTCGTCAACGCTGCGGTTGTAGGCCGCCCCCCGCTTGGGCATTCCGGTGGCCGGTGTCTCAACGAACGTTCCAGCACCGCTCGGCGTCCTCAGGAGATCACCTGGGTCGAGCTCGTCGGCGCGCTGCCACTCCTGGTCGGTCGCGTTCCAGAAGGGGTGGTCCTCCGTGGTGGTGACGACTTTGCCGTTCACGGTCAGCGCGACCAGTTCGTCCTCGTGGACCCAGAGGTGGGTGACGATTCGCGGTCCCTGTTCACCGGTGACAGGGTCGGTGGCGACGACCTCGTCGCCGACCTTGATGTCCTTGATCGCTTTGGTGCTGCCGTCCGCCATGAGCACACCGGTGGCACCGTCGAAGCTACAGAGACCGCCTTGCTGCCAGGCGCCATGATGCCCCTGCCGGACGAAGATGGCCTCGCGCTCCCGGTCGGTATGGCCGCACTGGGTCGCGCAGTCCTTCCTCCCGGTGCAACCGTGCCGACAGGGACCGGAATCAAACCTGCCTGGCAGCCAGGGCCCCGGCAAAGTCGTGATGGTGTCTGACTTGTGAGGCTTGGAGTAGAAGCGCCGCTGTTGGTGGCAGCAAGACGGGCATGACCTGTTCGGAAGATCATCAAGGTTCCTACGCCATGCTAATCGCCCGAAGTGAGTCATGCCCGCGCTGCCATCATCGCTGATCTCGTCGGTGTCCCGCGCACCGGCTCTGACCGTGTCGGAAGCCGCTGGTGGGCTGCCCGAAGCGCTCGCTGGTCTGCCTGATCCACGCGCCCGGGGAGGTGTCCGGCACCGACTGAGCGTCGTGGTCACGGCCGCCGTGTGTGCGGTGGTCGCCGGCTACCGCTCGTACGCCGCGATCGCCGAATGGGTCGCCGATGTGCCAGCCGAGACGGCTGTCACCTTGGGCATGGCTGCCGGGCGCCGCCCGTCGGAGGCGATGATCCGTCGGCTGTTGCAGGCCATGGACCTCGGCACGTTGGGCCTAGACGACTTCGCGGGCTCGGGCCCGGGCGGCACCGCAGCCCGGCCAACAGGGTCTCGTCCAGCTGCGACAACAGCCGCCACGCGGTCGGGTCAGAGGCGACCGGCCCGAACAACCCCGGCTGGTCCCGCAGCACCGCCAGATCAGCGAGCAACCGGGCACCGGCGTGACCCACCACGCCCCGCCCGCCGCCGGTCACCATGATCTTCGGACGTGTTGCGGCATCCTTCACCCAGCAAATGCCTTCCGTGACAGGAACACGGGACTCTCGGCAAGCCCTATTTCCCCAGACAAGAAGGCACTTCTTCACTCTCAGCCCAGCCCGTGGACAGCCCTTAGTCCGTGGACAGCCCTTACCAAAGGGTCGAGGCTGAGCGAAGCTATACCACCGACTTGGACGGCAAGTTCTATAATCCTGACATCGGAGATCTCATCACGGATCCGCTCCACTTCAAATTCACCTCCGATCCGGATCCCAGAGGGCCAGGATGGGTCAAACAACACGCTTCGACTGCTACTCAGATGGAAGACCAGGGCCCGGAACTGATTATTTGAAACACTCGAGTCAACATCGAGATACACTGTGACGCCCACACAGCGAATAGAATTGATTTCATCCAGCGAAGTTGAATGACAGGTCGGCGAAAACGGGTTCAATGGTCGCCTCCCCCTGCGACCCCGCTGGCCTGATCAGTTACCGTACACCTTGGGGCCTATCGAATCAAGCCAGTCATCTACGCTTTCCCGCAGACCAACGCCTATACTATCTGGCCCTAGACTAAGCAGAGCGGTCCTCAGCACCTCCGCTGTATCCCGATCCATATGAACGGTGAACCACAGCCCCGGGTCGATCACGGTCCCAGGCAGCTCAGGGCAGTAAGCCACGAGCGATTCAGCCCGTTCTTGGGTGAGCCCAGGAACGTCAACACTCCAGTAGTACTTCCGGTAAAACTCCTGGTCACGGCCGGTGCTAGCGTCCTCCATTGATCAACCGCCTATGGGAGTTAGTAGTGCATCAGTGGTCGCGGTTCGGGAGGACTTGCTATTCAACGCGCCCGGCGATTTCGCAATTTTCCAAGTACCACCGATGTGTGACGTAGCGTCTTGCACTATGTATTGTTTTCCATTCGTAAAGATCTTCTCACCTCTGAGCGTTTGATTCGTCGGCCGATACCCGTTATACGCCGCCAAATCCGCTGCCTGACCATTGGTAAGCCTTTGCGTAGGGCCGACCTTCTGTGTCGGTAATGGTACATCGCAGCCCCGGATTTGTGTTGTGTACGAGGACTGGCGTGTTGCCAGCCATCACATAGTACGTGTGAAGGTTGGCAACGCTGAGGTTGTAGGACGTGCCGAGGGTCAGGGCGTTGCTGTGGCCGGAGACGTCGGTGGCGGTCGTTCCGCTCTCCTCGAACGTCCACTCGGCGGCCGGGCCGGACCCGCCACGGACGCTGAACGTGTGGGTCACCGGGGTGGAGAAACGTCCGGCATGGTCCTTGGCCCAGACGTAGAGAACGTTCACCCCGTCGTGCAACGGCGCAACGGTGATCGACGCGCCAAAGTCCGTGGTACGGGCAGGGACGGTCTTCGCCGCCGTCAGCACGCCCGAGTCCAGGCTGTAGGCATACTCCTTGACCTCGTATGACCGGGTGGTCGGCGGGCTCACGGCGAACGTGCCCGGCAGACCGACACCACCGCGCGGGACGCCGTCATCGGGGTAACCGCTGGAGTCGACCTCGGCGGCCGGTTGCGGCGCTGTCGCGTCGACGGTGAACTCGCAGGTGCCGGACCAGGGGCTGTAGTGGGAGCCGTCCCAGGTCCGGGCCTGCCAGACGTAGCTCCCGCCGTCGGTCAGCTTGCCCGACGGGATCGCCTTCGACGCCGTCGACGGGTTGCCCGCCGCGTGGGACACCTTGTTGGTCTCGTTCCGCGCCCCACCCACCGGCCACCAGTAGAACCAGGTGGTCAGCGCCTGCTGCCCGAGGTCCGGGTCGGAGTGCTTCGCGGCCAGGGTCGGGGTCGTGGTCAACACGTAGGGCCGGGAGGCCCCGGTGGCGCAGTTCTTGTTGTCGGACTTGCGATCACCGGGCGCGTTCGGGTCGGTGTTGAAGGTGATCGCGAGCTTCGGAGAGGAGTGGTTGAACCGCTTCCACTGGTTCTTGGTGCTCTCGTCGATCGCGCGCAGGCCCACGGTGAGGTTCGTCCACTTGGACGCCGCCGCACTCTCCACCATCGACTTGACGTTGAACTCGATGGTGCCGGTGCCGAGGCAGCCGTGCGCCGAGCCGTACTTGCGGTTGCCCACGCTCTGCGCGGTGTAACTGCTGTTCCAGGTCGGCTGCTTGTTCCACGTGGTGCCCGACGAGATCGACCCGGTCATCCACAGCTTTGCGTTCGTTTTCGGGCTGCAAGTCCACGACCAGCGCTGCTCGACCCGGAACTGGGCGCTGAGGATGTGCGTGCCACGCACTCTGGTGGTGTCCATCCGGAACAACGACCGGATGATGTGGTCGGCGCACCCAGAGCAGTCCTCGGTACGCCCCGCGCCCGCCGACCCGACCAGCTTGCCGTTGTACAACGCGGTGGAGTTCTGCCAGAACGAACTCGACTTGTGCTTGCTCCAGACCGAGGTTCAGGCGTTGCTCGCGATCCCGCCGGTCCAGGACGGGTCGATGTAGATGGGCAGCTTCGTGCCCGGGTCGGCGAGCATGCGCTGGTCCGGAGCCAGCGTCAGCACGTTGCCATCGACCCGGACGGGCATGACGGCCCGGCGGGCGCGCTCGGCCACCGCGTCCCGGTCCGGCGCCGTCTCGGCGGCGCGAGTCGGCTCGGGAGGCTCGGGCTTCGTCGGCTTTCGCCTCGGGGCAACCTCCCGATCGCGCTTCTCCGGGGCCGGCGGAGCGGCGGTGCGGCGGCGCGGCGGTCCTCGGAGTCCGAGGAATCCCACATCAGGGGCGCCGGCGCGGCGAAGACGGTGCCGCCCTTGGCGTCCCGGGCGGCGAGCCCGCCGCCCGGGGCCGCGCTGACCGACAGGCCCTTGGCCGCGATGCCGAACCGCAGGGACGCGAGCTTCGGGTTGGCCGCCGCCGCACGGGTGCGGACCACCAGCACCTCGGAGAAGCCGAGCGGCTGCGCCGTGACCTGGAGGTCGACGTCGGGCAGGACGTTCCGGTACGTCGCGGTGGAGCCGCTGAGCACCGGAGTCGGGAGCGTCCCGGGCCAGGAGACCGCCAGCTCTCGGGAACCGTCGCGCAGCCGGGCGAACGGCCCGTCGCCATGGGCGGAGAAGACCATGGGCAGGACCGTCGCCCTCGGGGCGACGCCCTCGGATGTCATCTTGAGCGTCGTGTCCACCGGCGCCCACGCGGTGCCTTTGCGCACCCGGGTCGGCTCGATCGTCTGCTCCAACGTGCGCGACGCGTCGGGATTGAGGAAGACCTGAGACCACTCCGTACGCTCGGAGAGGATCTCCACCCGCCGGCCGCAGGCGGCCAGCATCCGCCGGGCCGCGCCCGCGTCGGGCTGTTCATCGACACACGAGCCCTTCGCCGGCTCGGCGGCGGCCACCGGGGCGGCCGGCGCCACCAGCGCGGTGACGGTGGTGGCCGCCGACAGCGCCGCAGCGAGCCAGCGCCGGAGAGAACCTGTTCGAGGCCGTGCAACGTCCACGGCCGAAATTCTGACTGCCACCGATGACCCCCGTAATCAAATGTATCGATGCATCGGTGATCTTGGGGGCGCAATCACGTTGTGCACAGGGATAGCTACAACATGAACTGTCGATCCGGAATTGCTGTGCGGGGATGGGAAGCTGTCGCCCATCCGACAGGCAACCGCTCGCCCGGCCGGCTACCCGCAGTGGAAGCATCCTCGGTGCCCCGTCTCCCCCGGACCGCACAGGAGTGCCTCATGCCGCAGCTCGCTCGACATGCCCTGTCGGCCGTCGCCGTAACCGGCCTGCTGGCCGCTGCAGCCGGCATCGCCGCCCCGGCCGCCGCCGCCCCGGCCGCCGCTCCACCCACGACGCCCTGCGTCGTCGAGACCCTCCCGGGGCCGGCGGGCCTGGCCAGCGAGGCGTGGAACACCGATCCCACCGGGCGCTTCGTCATCGGCAGCACCATGCGGGACACCGGCCACGGCACCGAGTACGTCGTGCTGCGCTGGGACCAGGGACAGCTCGTCACCACCCTCCCCCTGTCGTTCGTCGGGGGCGCCGTCGACGTCAACGCCCACGGCGTGATGGTCGGCGACGGGCAGACCGACGGCTCCAGCAGGCCGTGGGTCTACCGCAACGGCACGTTCATCGACCTGCCGAAGCCCGCGAACTCGAAGCTGACCTTCGTCTCGGCCATCAACAGGGCGGGCGACATCGTCGGGTACGCCTACCACGACGGCACCTACGAGGCCTCCGCGCTGCTGTGGCCGGCCGCCCGCCCGGGGACGGTCGAGAAGCTGCGGGGCGTTCCGGCCGACGTCCTGACCCAGGACATCACCCTCGACGGCACCATCGTGGGCTTCACCAGAGAGCTGGAGACCGCGCCCCGGACGAGCTGGGTGCGGTGGCCCGACGGCCGGTCCGCCCCGCTGACCGTGCCGAACGGCCGATGGGCGCAGGTCGTGGCGGCCCAGGGCCGGTGGGCGGTCGGCACTGTCGACACCGTTGACGGTGACTACTTCCCCGTGCGGTGGGACCTGGGCACCGGCGGATACATCAGGCTCCATCCGAACGCGCTCGGGGCCACCGACATCAACTCGCGGGGGACAGCCCTCTCCGGCAGCTTGGTGATCCGTGGCAACACCTACCGGAGCCTGCCGGCGCCCGCCGGCGCGCAGACCGCAGCCGGACGGGCGATCGCCAACGACGGCAGCATCGTGGGCTTCAGCAACACCAACGGGTGGCTGTCGGCGGTGCGCTGGACCGGCTGCTGACCCGGATCGACTGGCGCCCGACAAGCTGCGCAACCGGCTCCGGCCGTGGGCGCTGGCCACCCTGGCGGCCGGCGGGTACGGCTTCGGCCGCTACTACGCCAGCTATTCGACGCTGGACGAGGACGACGAGCCGGACGAGGCCATCTCCGACGAGGACATCGACTGGTCCGGCAACGCCGTCCTGGTCCCGCTGGAGCGGGTCTCCTGATCAGCCGAGGGCGGCGAGGAGGTTGTCCACGGCGGCCTCCGAGGCCCGCCGGACGCTTTCGGTGGTGGCGGCGCCCAGGTGTGGCGTCGGCACCACCCGGGGGTGGGCGAGCAGGGCCGACGGCTCCGGCGGCTCGCGGTCGAAGGCGTCGACCGAGTACAACGCGATCCGGCCGGACTCCAGCTCCGCTAGCAGGGCCGCCTCGTCGACCAGGGTCGACCGGGCGGTGTTGAGCAGCACGACGTCGTCGCGGAGCAGTGCCAGTTCGGCGGCCCCGAGCAGCGGCCCGTCCGGTGACGGCGGGACGTGCAGCGACACGATCTCGGCGACGCGCAGCAGCTCCTCCAGCGGCAGCAGCGGCACGTCGCCGTCGTCGGTAACGAACGGGTCGTGCGCCACGACCCGCATGCCGAGGCCACCCGCCAGGTGGGCCAGCCGGCGGCCGATCGCGCCGAAGCCGACCACCCCGAGGGTACGTCCGGCAGCCTCCCGGCCGGTGCCGCGTTGCCACTGCCCGGCCCGCAGGGCGGCGCTGGCCTCGGGCAGGCCGCGCAGACCCATGAGGGCGAGGGCGAGGGCCAGTTCGGCGACGCCCTGGGCGTTGGCACCCCGGGCGGTGAGCACCTGGACACCGGCCGCGTCGGCGGCCGTACCGTCGATGGCGTCGCGGCCGGCGCCGTTGCGGCTGATCACCTTCAGCGCGTCGGCGTGGGCCAGGATCCCCGCGTCGATCGTCTCGACGCCGGCGATCCAGCCGACGACGCCGGGCAACGCGGCGGCGAGTTCCGCACCGGTGGGCTGCCGCCCCGGGGCGGGGGTGACGACGGTGAGGCCGGCCGCCCGGAGCCGGTCGACCGCGGCCGAGCCCGGGGCCGACATCGACCGGGGGGTGACGAGGATCCGGGGCGCGGTCATGACAGCACCTCCGATGTCTGCGGGCCGAGCAGCGTGATCAGGCGCTCGACCTCCGCCGCCATGGCGTCCCGGGCCGGTGCGACGTACTTGCGCGCGTCGAGCAGCTTCGGGTCCGCGTCGAGCCGCTCGCGCACCACCTGCGTGAAGACCTTGTTGAGATGGGTGGCGATGTTGACCTTCGTCATCCCCCGGGTCACCACAGTCCGCAGGGTCGCGTCGTCGACGCCGGAAGAACCGTGCAGCACCAGGGGCACCGGCACCAGCTCGGCGATCGCGGCGACCAGGTCCAGGTCGACCACGGCGTCGCGGGACGCCATCGCGTGGGAGGTGCCGACCGCGACGGCGAGCGCGTCGACGCCGGTCTCCTCGCAGAACCGGCGGGCCTGAGCGGGGTCGGTGCGTACCCCCGGGGCATGCACGCCGTCCTTGCCGCCGACCTCGCCGAGTTCGGCCTCCACCGCGACGTCGTGGGCGTGGCAGTGCGCGACGACCCGGCGGGTGGTGGCCCGGTTCTCGTCGTCGGGCAGCCGGGAGCCGTCGAACATCACGGAGGTGAAGCCCAGCGCCACCGCCTGGTGGACGAGGTCGACGTCCTCGGCGTGGTCGAGGTGCAGCACGACGGGGACGGTCGCCGCCTCGGCGAGCGCCCGCGCGGCCAGCGCGAGGGGGCGCAGGCCGCCGTGGTAACGGACCGCGTTCTCGCTGATCTGCAACACCAGCGGCGCGCGGGCCGCCTCCGCGCCGGCGACCAGCGCCTCGGCGTGCTCCAGCAGGGTGGCGTTGAACGCCCCCACGCCGTGCCGGGCCTTACGGGCGGCAGCGAGCAGGGGTCGTGGATCGGCGAGGGGCATGGCACTTCTCCTATGTCGTGGTGCGGTGCTGGTCGGTGGCCGCAGCGGCGGCGTGCGCCCTGGTCGCCGCACGGGCGGCGTCGAACCGGGCGCGGGGCAGCGCGTAGGCGGCGGCGAGCTCCGGGCGGGGTTCGACGCGCAGTGCCGCGCGCCGGGCCGCGCCCAGGGGCGCGGTGTCCGTCCAGGCGCCCGTGCCGAGCAGCGCGAGGGTCGCGGCGCCGAGCGCGGCGCCGTGCTGCGCGGCGTCCGGGCGGCTGATCGGCCGGCCGATCAGGTCGGCGAGGACCTGGAGCATCAGCCGGCCCCGGGCGCCGCCGCCGGTCGCGGTGATCTCCGGGGCTGCGGGTACGGCGGCGAGCATCGGGCGTGCGGCGTCGGCGAGGCTGAAGCCGATGCCCTCGATCAGGGCGCGGGCCAGGTGGCCGTGCGTGTGCCCGAGGTCCAGCCCCAGGTACGCGCCGCGCACGCCCACGCCGCCCTCGGCGACGGTGCCGCCGGCGAGGGTGGGCACGCAGGTCAGCCCGTCCGCGCCGACCGGCACGGCGGCGGCGGAGTCGAGCAGGGCGTCGAGGTCGTCGGCCCGGCCGAGCAGGGCGGCCAGCCAGCTCAGGCTGCTGCCGCCGCCGAAGGTCGACAGGCCCGAGATGTAGAGGCCCGGCAGAACGTGGTCGAACACGAACGGCCGCCCGACCGGATCGAGCACCGGGTCGAGGGCGGCCACCGTGACCCAGTTGGAGGAACCCAGCGACAGGTACGCCCCACCGGCCTGGTCCAGGCCCGCCCCGAGCGCCATGCACGAGTTGTCGACCCCGCCGGCGACCACGGGTGTCCCGGCGGGCAGGCCGGTGTCGGCCGCGGCGGCGGCGGTGAGCCGGCCGACGATCTCGGTGGACGCCACCATGGGCGGCCACCAGTCGGCCGGCAGCCCGAGCGCGTCCAGCACGTCGGGCAGCATCCGCCGGGTGCCGAGGTCGTAGGCGCCGCTGCCCGAGGCGTAGCTCGGGTCGGTGCACTGGACGCCGGTGAGCCGGGCGTTGATCCAGTCCTTGCTGCCGAGGATCCGGGCCGTACGGGCGGCGATGTCCGGGTGCGCGGAGCGCAACCACGCGGCCTTGAACACCGTGTACATGCCGGACGGAAAACCGTTGCCGGTGCGGGTGTACCAGTCCGTCTCGTCGGTGTCGGCGAAGTACGCCGCCGCCGCGTCCTCGCCACGGGTGTCGGACCAGATCGGCACCGATTCCAGCAGGGCCGTGCCGTCCGCGTCGACCGGCACCATCGCCAGGCTGTGGCCGGAGAGCCCCACCGCGACGACGCGGTGCCGGCCGGCGTCGGCGGCCAGCAGCTCCCGCGACGAACCGACGACCGCCGCCCACCAGTCCGTCGGGCGCTGCTCGTGCCGTCCCGGTGCCGGATAGGTCGTGGGGTACGAGGCGAACGCGGTGCCGACGACCTGTGCGGTCAGGTCGACGAGGGCGGCCTTGCAGCCGCCGGTGCCCAGGTCGAAGGCGAGCGCGACGTCGCTCATGTTTCCTCCCGCCGGTCAAGGCCGCCCTGGTAGGGCGCCCCGGAACGCATCTGCGCCAGTCGAGCCTTCATCTCGCGGACGTCGCCGAGCGCCGGCTCGCCCCGGCGCAGCAGACTCATGGTGGCGATGGTGTCGATGACGACGAGCTGGGCCAGCCGCGAGATCGTCGGCGTGTAGACGTCGGTGTTGTCGAGGGACTCGACGATCAGCGCGATGTCGCTCAGCTCGGCCAGCGGCGACGGCCCGCCGGTGATGCCCACGACGGTCGCCCCCCGGTCCCGGGCGACGCGGACGGTGTCCAGGATCGAGGCGGTGCGACCGGTGTTCGAGATGGCCACCAGGACCGTCGTCGGCGTGCTGGTGGCCGCGGCGAGGAACTGCTGGTGGGTGTCGATCGGCGCTGAGCAGGGCACCCCGAGCAGCGGGAACTTCTGCTCCGCGTCCATGGCCACGATGCCGGAGGCGCCGAGCCCGATGAAGATGAGCCGGTCAGCGGCGGTGATCGCCTCCACCGTCCGGTCGAGGGCGTCCGGGTCGAGGTGGCGTCGTACGTGGTCGAGGGAGGTGATCGAGAAGTCGAAGACCTTGCTGACCAGTGTGGCCGTGCCGTCCTGGGCCTCGATCACCGACTGGGTCGCGGGGATGCCGAGCGCGACGCTCTGCGCGAGTTGGATGCGGAAGTCGTGGAACCCGTCGCAGCCGATCGCGTTGGCGAACCGGACGATGGTCGGCTGGCTGACCCCTACCGCCTCGGCGAGTTCGGCCAGCGTCATCCGGACCACCCCGTGCGGGTCGGCGAGGACGACGTCGGCGACCTTGCGCTCGGAACGACGCAGTGTCTCCAGGCCATTGTTGATCCGCTCCAGCACGGTGCCGGCGTTCATCGGGCGGCCTTGAGGTCGAGGGTGCCGTCGTGGCGGGGTACCCGCACCGTGACGCCACGGCGGGCGGCGGCGTCGAGGTCGAAGGTGGCCGGATCGACGGTGTTGAAGTCAAACATTCCCCAATGATGTGGCACCAGGGTGGGGATGCCGGCTGTCGCACAGAGCTCGACGGCCTCGGCGAAGTCGAAGTTGCCGGGCACCCCGTGGGCGAGCCGGTGGGCGTCGCGGCCGTTGACCGGCAGCAGCGCCACGTCGACGTGCAGGGCGGCGAGTCGTTCGGCCTGCCCGGGGAAGGGCACGCAGTCGCCGGAATGGTAGACGCGGGTGCCTGCGGCCTCCACGACGTAGCCGAGGAAGTGGTCGTCACCACGGTCGTCGAGGAGGCGTTCCTCGTGGGCGGCGGGCAGCGCGGTGACCGTGAAGGGCCCGTAGTCGACCCGGTCGCCGTCGGCGAGGGCGTCCAGCCGGGACCGGGGTGCGCCGGAACGGCGCAGCGCCTCGCCGAGGACCGCGCGGGGGCAGGCCAGCCGGAGTTCCGGCTGGGCTGCCATCAGCGGTACCAGGGTGTCCGGGTCCATGTGGTCGGTGTGTGCGTGCGAGCAGAGCACCGCGCGCAGCGGCGGCAGCCCGGTCGCGGTCACCGGCGACGGGAGCATCCGCAGGTGCGGGAACGTCGTGCCGGCGTACTTGCGGGCCAGGGAGTCCGACAGGTACGGGTCGACGAGCAGGTGCGTCTCACCATCGGGGCCGCCGACGGTGAGCCGGAACCCGGCCTGTCCGAGCCACCGCGCCCGTAGCGTCATCGCACCTCCTGGGCCGCGTCGTAGAGCCGCTCGAAGTCCGGGCCGCTGGTGGGGATGTCGAGGTCGAACACGGCGTCGACCGCGCGGGTCCAGCCGTGGACGAAGTACCGCCAGCCGTCGGCGACGGTCAGCGCGTCGGCCTCGGCCCGGGCTCGCGCCTGGCGCAGGAAGCCGAGCTCCCCGCGGTAGTTGAACTCCCAGGCGTACCCGCCGTGGGGGAAGGTGGCGGCGTCGCTGAGCGGTGAGCCGGGCCGGTCCTTGCCCATGCCGGTGGCGTTGACCACGAGCGCGCCGGGGGCCAGGCCGGCCAGCAGTTCGTCGTGCACCTCGCCGGGGGAAAGCCGCCGGGTCTGCCAGGTGATCGCCGGGTCGCCGGTGGCGACGTCGGCGGTGATGGCGTCGAGCCGCCGGTCGGCGATGTCGGTGACGATGACCCGCCCGGGTGCGTCGTCGCCGGCCCGGTGGGCGAAGTGGTCGCAGAGGGCGAGGGCGGCCCCGCCGGCCCCCATGACCAGCACGTCCCGGCCCGCCATCTCGGCAACGAGGGAGCGCAGGGCCATCTGACTGGTGACGGTGTCCAGGGCCAGGCCGTCGATCCAGCCGTCCCGGGCCACCAGCGTGCTGACCTCGCGCAGCCGGGCGGCGTCGTCGTTGACCTGCCGCAGCAGGTCGGGGCTGGACGCGTAGAGGTCGAGCTTGTGGGTGGTCACCAGGGCGCCGCGGGAGAGTTCGTCGTCGCGCAGGTGCTCGACGACCCGCCGGTAGACCGCCGGTGGGGCGCCAACCGGCACGTCGATGCCGACGAGGTCGACCCCGTCCAGACCGAGCAGGGGGCGCCACGCCGCGAAGACGCGGTGGATCGCCGACGACGCGGTGCTGACGCCGACGAAGTACATGGTGGGTCGGGTGGCCGGCCGCAGGTCGTCGGGGGTCACGGCGTTGCCTCCCCGGCCTGCGCGACCAGCCGCACGGCGTACGCGGTGTTGATGCCGAACCGGGTCGCCCCGGCGTCGAGCAGCGCGTGCAGCGCCTCCAGCGACCGGATGCCACCGGAGGCCTTGATCTCCCGGTCTCCCCCGGCGATCTCCCGGATCACCCGGACGTGCTCGGGCGTGGTCGGCCGGGGCTGCCAGCCGGTGCCGGTCTTCAGCGAGGCGGCCCCGGCGTCGACGGCGGCCTGTGCCGCGGCGCGCAGTTGGGCCTCGTCGAGCAGGCCGACCTCAAGGATGACCTTGACGGGTACCCGTCCGTCGACGGCCTCCAGCACGGCGGCGACGTCGCGGGTGGCCGCGGCCAGTTCGCCGGAGCGGACCAGCCCGACGTTCATCACGATGTCCATCTCCTGCACGCCCGCGTCGAGCAGCCAGCGCGCCTCGGTCACCTTGACCGGGGTGGCCGAGCCGCCGGAGGGGAAGCCGACCGGGGAGCCGGCATTGGTGTGTGATCCGTCGAGCAACGGGCGCAGCACGGGCAGCCAGGAGGGCAGCACGTGCGCGGCGACGAAGTCACCGGCCAGGGCGTGGCCGGCGAGTTCCTCGACGTCCGCGCGGCCGTGCTGGGCCTGCACGGCGCTGATGTCGATCATGCGGGCCAGCGGGTGGCCGGTGCGCTCAGCGGGGGACATAGCTGCGGTTCTCCTCGAGGCGCCAGCCGGCGCCGTCGGCTACGGCCCGGTGCCGCATGCCGCCGGAGCGGGCGATGATGCCGTAGTCCTGTCCGGCGTCGGCCGGGTAGCAGAAGAGCGTGACCAGGTCGGTGTCGCCCAGGTTGACGCTGCGGTGGATGTGCACCGGCGGGACGTACGCGACAACGCCGGGGCGCAGTTCGGTCACCACGGTCCGGCCGTCGAGGGTCTCCATCAGCATCAGCCCGTGGCCGGCGAGGCAGTGGTAGATCTCGGTGCGGTCGTGCTGGGCGTGGATGTGGCCCCGGGTCAGGTGGAACTCGGCGCCGACCCGGCCGGGCGACAGGGTGGAGATCCCGGTGATCAGGTCGCCGGGCTCGGTCGACGGGCGGAACTCGTCGACGTAATAGATCACCCGGTCGGCCTCGGTCTCCAGGCGTGCGGCGAACGCCGCCTCGTCGGCGAAGAGCCCGCCGAGGTCGGCCAGCTTCTTCTCGTAGCGGCCGGTGCGGCCGAGCATCTCCCCGGGGGAAATGACCAGGCTCGGTCCCTGCTGCGGTGTGGTCACCGTGGCTCCTCCTGCTTGGGGTCCTACAGACCCGTGCGGCGCCTCTCAGCTCCGTTTGTAGCAAACTTACAACACGAAGTCACCCCCACCGCCAGCCGAGCCACGTGGTTTGTAGCGAAACAGTCCCGAATTCCCTCGATTGGCGGAATGGACTGGGGTGCAATAACCGATATAAGAGCACAACACGGACTAGGGGAGGTAGCAGGGCTACTAAGTGCCGACCCCCCGAGCTAACGTTCGGGAAACGCGTCGTTGACATCCGAGGCGTCAAATGTAGTGTTGCTCCGTAGGTGTGGGCCCCGATCACGTTGCGTGCGGGGACGGCCCACCCCACCACCCCCTGGAGGAAAGATGTCCAACCGGACACGCGGCAAGACGCTCGCTCGTGGCGTCGCCGCACTGCTGGCCGTCACCCTGGCCACCACCGCCTGCAGCTCCGACGACTCGAGCGGCGGCGAGCCGGCCGACCCGATCGCCGGGCGTCCCGTGCCGACCGACCAGGCGCCGGACTCCGAGGTCAAGATCGCCATGATCGGATTTGCCAACAACCCGTACTGGGTCTCGGTGAAGGCCGGCGCCGACTACGCCGACCGGGTGCTGGATTCCCACAAGGGCAAGGTGGACTGGATCGTCGCGGGCGAGAACATCGACGTGCAGACGGTCTCCAGCGCCGTGCGCGCCGCCGACGCCCAGGGCTACAAGGGCGTCGGATTCTTCATCGCCGGCGAGGGCAACTGCGCCGACATCAAGAACCTCTCCGCCAAGGGCATCAAGATGGGCGCCTACAACACGCTCTTCGACTGCGTCGGAACCTCGGGCGGCACCATCAACTACGCCCAGGAGCAGTACAAGGCCGGTCAGACCGCGGCCCAGGAGATGATCAAGGCCGCCGGTGACAAGGCCGGCAAGGTCGGCATCATCGTCAGCCAGTTCACCGCCCCCGGCTCGGAGCAGCGCCGACAGGGCTTCGTCGACGCCCTCAAGGGCTCGAAGCTGACCCCGGTCAACCAGGGCGTCGAGGCCAAGGACTCCGCGTCCAACACCTTCGCGGCGGCGCAGAACTTCCTGCAGTCCAGCACCGACCTCGTCGGCATCTACGCCACCGCCGGCGGCCCGTTCGGCGCGGCCCAGGCCGTCGCCGCCGCCAAGAAGCAGGACACCGTCAAGGTCATCGGCTTCGACATCACCACCGAGAACATCGCCGCCATCAAGGACGGCTCGATGCACGGCGTGATCGGTCAGGACGCGTTCGGCCAGGGCTACAACGTCGCGATCGAGCTGTTCAACGCGGCGGCTACCGGCCAGCAGCCTGCCGAGGTGAAGCAGGAGGCCGTCGCCCCCTTCGTGACCAAGGACAACCTGGCAGAGCACGACCCCTCGGTGAAGCCGCTCGGCGCTCCGGGCGCCTCCTGATCGGAGAAGCCACCTCCTCATGGAACCGACAACCCACGTGGACGACGTCAGGCCGGCGGCTCTCGCGGCCGCCGGCCTGACGAAGTCGTTCGGCGCCGTCAGGGCGCTACGCGACGTCTCGCTGGTCTTCCCGGCGGGTCAGGTCACCGGACTCCTCGGGGAGAACGGGGCAGGCAAGTCCACCCTCATCCGCCTGTGCTCAGGTCAGATGCGGCCCGACGCCGGCCGGCTCACCCTCAACGGGGAGGACGTCTCCTTCAGCAGCCCGCTGGAGGCGATCGCCGCCGGAGTCGTGGTGGTGAACCAGGAGCCGCTACTCATCGGCGAACTGACCATCGCCGACAACCTCTTCCTCTACGACCTGGGGGAACGTTCCGGGTTCGCCCGCGCCCGCCGCGGGGCAAACGTCCAGCGGGCCCGCGATCTGCTCGACCGGCTGGAGATGGCCAGCTACCTGCCCGACCCGTCGACGCTCTGTCGCAACCTGTCGGCGGCGTCCCGGCAGATGGTCGACATCGTCCGGGCGCTCTCCCGCCAGCCCAAGGTGCTCTTCCTCGACGAACCGAACTCCAGCCTGACGCACGAGGAGTCCGAGCGGCTCTTCGCGGTGATGGCCCGGCTGCGCGACGAGGGCGTGGCGGTCGTGCTCGTCAGCCACCGGCTGACCGAGGTCTACTCGATCGTCGACAACGTGATCGTGCTGCGCGACGGCGAGTTCGTCGCCGCCGGCCCGCCCGACGAGATCGACCAGAAGCGGGCCGTCGCGTTGATGGCCGGTGAGCGGAAGCGGGCGGTCGTGGCGGAGGTCATGGCCGACCGGGCCGGGGCGATCGAGCAGGCCGAGGTGGCGTTGGAACTGCGCAACGTGACCGGCGAGGGCTTCACCGACGTCAGCTTCGCGGTCCGCCGCGGTGAGATCGTCGGGATGTCCGGGCTGGTCGGCGCGGGCCGCACCGAGATCGCCGAGGCCGTGATCGGGCTGCGCCGCCTGACCGGCGGCGGCATCAGCGTCGCCGGTCGGCCCGTGCGGATCGGCGGGCCCGGCGCGGCCCAACGGCTCGGCATCGCCTACGTCGCCGAGGAACGCCGGACCGAGGTCTTCCACGCCCAGAGCGTCGGCTACAACCTCACCGTCCGGGTGCTGTCGGCCCTGGGCCGGCTCGGCTGGGTCTCCCCCCGCCGCACTCGCGCCAAGGCGCGCGAACTGACCGAGCGCTTCGGCGTCAAGGCCGCCTCCAGCGAGGCGCCCATCACCTCGCTCTCCGGCGGCAATCAGCAGAAGGTCCTGCTCGCGCGGGCCCTCGCGGCCCAGCCGAAGGTGCTGATCCTCGACGAACCCACGCGGGGCGTCGACGTCGGCACCAAGGCCGAGATCTACGCGACGCTGCGTGCGCTGGCCCACGACGAGGGCCTGGCGGTGTGGTTCATCTCGTCCGAACTCGAGGAGATCGTCGAGCTGGCCGACCGCGTGGTCGTCGTCCGCGGCGGACACGTGACCCTTGATGCCCTGAACAACGCCGGACCCCAGCCCATCGTCGCCGCGGCCATGGGCGCGACCGAAGGATCATCATGAGTGCCACTCTGGCCCCCCAAAGGCAGGAGCGCTCCTGGAAGAGCGGCCTCCTGTCACTCGTCAAGCGCCAGGAGACCGGGCTGCTCGGCGTGATCATCGTGCTGGCCCTGATCGTCAGCGTGGCGAACGAGAACTTCCTGCGTAAGGACAACCTCTACAACGTCCTGCAGACCGTGGTCGTCGTCGGCATCATCGCCGTCGGGCAGACCTTCGTCCTGATCTCCAAGGAGATCGACCTCTCGGTCGGCTCGGTGCTGGCCCTCTCGGCGGTCACCGCCGGCTCGGTCTACGGCAGCGGGGCCAACCCGTGGGTGGCCGCGGCCGTGGGCATCGGCGTCGGCGCGCTCTGCGGTTTCGCCGTCGGCTCCGTCGTCGTGCTCGGCCGGGTCAGCTCGTTCATCGTGACCCTCGGCATGCTCTCCATCGCGCGGGGACTGACCCAGCTCATCACCGGCGGACTGCCCCAGGCGATGCCGAGCGAGCTCTCCTTCATCGGTCAGGGCCGGGTCTTCGGCGGCATCCCGGTCAGCGTCATCATCTTCCTGGTGCTGGTCCTGCTCGGTCAGCTCCTGCTCACCCGCACCGTCTTCGGCCTGCGGGTCACCGCGATCGGTGACAACGACGCCGCCGCCCGCACCGGTGGCATCCCGGTGGCGTGGACCCGGGTGCTCACCTTCGTCCTGATCGGCACGCTTGCCGGCTTCGCCGGGATCGTCTTCTCGACGCAGGTCGGGGTGGCCGAGGCCCAGGCCGGCATGGGCTACGAACTGGACGTCATCGCCGCGGCCGTCATCGGCGGCGCCAGCCTCTCCGGCGGCCGGGGCTCGATCATCGGCGCCTTCCTGGGCGCCTGTCTGCTGGGCGTCCTGCGCAACGCGTTCATCCTGCTGGCCCTGTCGCCATTCCTCCAGCAGCTCAGCATCGGTCTGGTCATCGTCCTGGCGGCGGTGTTCGACCAGTGGCGTCAGGGCAACCTGGGGCACCTGCACCCGCGCAACCTCCGCCAGCAGCTCGTCCGCCGTAGGGCCTGACCTCCGCCTGTCGCGAAAGGACCCACACCATGAAGCCTCAACCTTTCCGCCTCCACGACCAACGGGTCGTCCGCGCGTTCGTCGAGGCCCGTCGGGGGCACACCCCGACGGAGCCGCGGCTGAAGTTCGGCTGGAGCAACTGGGGATTCGGCACCGAGGAGCTGGCCGCGACCGCGGACCGGCTGGAGAAGAACGACGTGCGCTACATCGAGCTGCACGGCAACCTCTACTCCCCCGACCTCGGGTACCGGCCCGACGAGACGTTGCGGGTGCTCGGCGAGCACGGCATCACCGTCTCCGGGGTCTGCGGCATGGTCACGCCCGACCAGGAGTTCGCCCACAACCTGCCGCACGTGCGGGCCCGCGCCATCGAGTACTTCCGCCGCCAGGCGACGTTCACCCAGGCGGTCGGCGGGTCGTACCTGCTCTTCGGCGCCGGTTCGGTCGGTCGTCCCACGGTCCAGGACTCCTACGAGCTGGAGCGTTCCGCGCAGACCATGCGTCTCGTGGCCGACGACTTCGCCGCCGCCGGCATCCGGGGCGCGGTGGAGCCCATCCGCCCCGAGGAGACCAGCGTGGTGCACACCTTCGCGCAGGCGCTGCGGCTGCTCGATCTGGTGGATCACCCGGCGATCGCGCACATCAACGGCGACCTCTACCACATGCTCAGCGGCGAGCGGCACATCGGCGCCACGATCCTCGACCACGGCGACCGCATGATCAACCTGCACCTGGCGGACAGCAACCGCCACGCCCTCGGCCACGGCCTGCTCGACCTCGACGTGGTACTCATGGCGCTCTACGCCATCGGCTTCCAGCGGGGCGACAACTACTGTTCGGCGGAGCCCCTCGGCGCTGGCGGCAACCCCTACGCCGCGATGAACCTGCCGCCGCAGACCGAGCGGCTCGACGAGATGGTGCGCGACACCGTCCGGACGTTCCGCGAGCGCGAGGACGAGGTGCTAGGCGCGAGCGACGAGGAGCTCTACGCCCTCTACCAGATCGACTCCGAGTAGTCCGATGCCGGCGTCCACGCTGCACGTCGTCTGTCCCAACCCGGCCCTCGACCGGCTCCAGGTGGTGGAACGGTTCCGGCCGTTCGAGGTCAACCGGGTGGTCGAGGTGCGCAGCCTGGCCGGCGGCAAGGGCCTCATCGTCTGTCGGGGCGCCCGCCGCCTCGGCGCGGGCGTCGCGGCGTACGGCTTCGTCGGCGGCGGCGTCGGCCAGGTGATCCGCGACGGTTGCGGCGAGCTCGGCGTACTCGATCGGCACGTCGCGATCGCCGGCGAGACCAGGGTGACGCCGGTCGTGATCGACCGGAGCACCGGCCGCTCGACGGTGCTCAACGAACGCGGCCCGCAGGTCACCGTCGATGAGCAGGAGGAACTGCTCGCCGGGCTCGACGCGGCGGTGCGCCCGGGGGACGTCGTGGTCTCCACGGGCAGCCTGCCGCCGGGCTGCGCCGCCGACCTGCACGCCCGGGTCGCCCGGTTGGCGCTCGCCCGGGGGGCGACGGCCCTCGTCGACGCGCACGGCGAGTCCCTCGCCCGGGTCGTCGACGACGCCCGGGCCTCCCGGCCCGCGGGTCGGCTCGTGGTCAAGCCCAACGCCGAGGAGCTGGCCGGCGTGCTGGGCCGGCCGCTGCCGGACCGGGCCGCCACCACGGCAGCCGTACGCGAGTTGCACGCGCAGACCGGCGCCACCTTCGTGGTCACCCTCGGCACCGACGGGGCGGTCTGGACCGACGGCGCCGACGACCTGGCGGTGGACGCGCCGACGGTCGAGACTGTCAACGCCACCGGCTCCGGCGACTCGTTCCTGGCCGGCCTCGCGGTCGCCCTGGGCCGGGGCGAGAGCCCGGCGGGGGCCCTGAGGCTGGCCTCGGCGATGGGGGCGGCCAACGCCGCCTCGCTCGCGCCCGACGTCGACCCGGCGCTGGTCGAGCGGCTACGCAGGACGGTGACGGTGACCCGGGCAACGACCGGAGGGACGGTCAGCGGATGAGCCAGTTCATCGGTGTCGACATCGGCACCACCCGGACGAAGGTCGGTTGCTACGACACCGACGCCGGCCGGCTGGTCGCGCTGCGGCACGCGCCCACCGTCGTCGACCCGGACCCGTGGGGCGGCCGGCGGGACGCCGCCCGGCTCGCGGCGGCGGTCGGCGACCTGCTGGCCCAACTGCTGGCCGACCCGGCCGTACGCCCCGACGACCTCGCCGGCGTCAGCGTCGGTTCGGTCGGCGAGGAGGTCGTGCTGCTCTCGGCCGACGGGGCCGTCACCGCGCCGGTGCTCGCCTGGTTCGCCGAGCACGGCCAGCAGGCCAGGGCGGCCCTGGGCGCCGAGAGCAGCTGGGCCGGCACCGACGAGACCTTCTCGGTGTTCAAGCTGCGCTGGCTGGCCGAGCACCTGCCCGACGAGTTGGCGGCGGCGCGCACCTTCACCTCGCTCGCCGACTTCGTCGCCCGGGACCTGCTCGCCGACGCAGGCGCCCCGGTCTTCCTGAACGTCTCGCACGCCTCGCGTACCGGGCTGCTCGACATCCGGGCGGGCGTGCTGCGTACCGACGCGCTGCCGGACCTGGGCCTTACCACGCTCTCGCTGCCCGGCCTGGTCAACAGCGCCACCGTGGTGGGCCGCACCTCGGGCGGCGGCGCGCTGCCGGCCGGGGTCCCCGTGGTCGCCGGCGGCCACGACCACATGTGCGGCGCCTTCGGCACCGGGGTCCGCGCCGCCGGCGACGTCTACGTGTCGGTCGGCACCTCCGAGGCGCAGGTGCTGCTGGTCGACGAGTTGCCCGACGTGGTCGGGCCGGGCCTCGACACGGGGATCTTCGTGGCGGGCGGCCTGCGCTTCGTGCACCGCGCCACCCCGGCCGGCCGGCACTACCAGGCCTGGCACGACATGCTCTACTCCGGCGTCCCCGACGCGACGTTGTGGGCGGAACTGGCCCGCGTCGTCGACGAGGTCGACCCGGCGGTGATCGGGGCCGACCTGCGCCGCGTCCGGCTCGCCGACATGCCGATGGACGTCACCCGCGCCCACGCGATGGTCAGCCTGCTCAAGGGACTCGCGGTGGAGGCGGAGGCGACGACCGCGCGGCTGGGCCGCCTCGGCGCCGTCGAGATCACCGACGTCACCGTCGGTGGGGTGGCCGCCGGCTGGCCGACGTGGCGCCGGCTGCGCCAGGAGGTCACCGACCGCCGGCTCAGATTCGTGGACGAGCCCGAGGCGACCGTCCTCGGCGTCGCCGTCCTCGCCCAACTCGGTGTCACCGGCCGGGCCGACGTCCCGGTGCGCCTGACCACCGCCGAACCCTCAGGGGGAGAAGACCATGCACACTCCTGAACTGCTGCGTACGCACCGCCTCGTTCCGGTCGTCGTCCTCGACGACGCCGCGTCGGCCGAGCCGCTGGCCGACGCGCTGGCGACCGGGGGCCTGCCGATCGCCGAGGTCACCTTCCGCACCCCGGCGGCGGCCGAGGCGATCGCCCGGATGGCCGCCCACGGCGGCGTCACGGTCGGCGCGGGCACGGTCACCACCACCGAGCAGGTGGACGCGGCGGTACGGGCCGGTGCCCGGTTCGTCGTGTCGCCCGGGTTCAGCGCGGCTGTCGTCCGCCGGTGCCAGGAGCACGGCATCTTCGTACTGCCCGGCGCGAGCACCGCGACGGAGGTCATGACGGCCCTCGACGCGGGGATCACCGTGCTCAAGTTCTTCCCGGCCGGCAGCTCCGGCGGGGCCCCGGCGGTCTCCGCCCTCTCCGCTCCGTTCGGCCAGGTCTCCTTCGTACCGACCGGCGGCATCGACGCCGACTCGGCCGGCGACTACCTCGCGCTGCCGTCGGTCCTCGCCGTGGGCGGGAGCTGGATGGTGCCCCGGGCGGCGATCAAGGCCGGCGAGTTCGACCGCGTCGCGAAACTGGTTGCCGCCAGCGTGGCGGCCGTCGCACGCTGAACCCACCGGTTACCGCCCGGACCCGAGCCCGCCCGGCACTGTCACCCATCCGACAGCAACGGCCCGCCCGGTTGATCGCCCATAGTGGAAGCATCGTCGGCGCCCCGTCAGCCCGGACGAGCACAGGAGTGCCGACGGCCACCCCTCGTGCGTTGACGTCGTCGAGCCGGCTACCGATGTGGCCCGGCTCAATGCTCATCCGCTGGACCGAGGACAACGGCCTGCTGGACACCCTGGAGCAGATCGGCGCCGGATGCATCGCCTACAGCCCGCTCGCCCAAGGGCTGCGCACCGACCGCTACCTCGGCGGCAATCCCCAGCCTGATCATCGGCGCGAGCAGCATGGGGCAACTGGAGGCAACCGTCGCCGCCCTGGACAACCTCGACCTCACCCCCGAGGAACTGACCGAGATCGGCGGCCACCTCGCCTGACCCGGGTACGCCGCCACCGGTACGCCTCCAACACCTCGTCGTGGTTCGTGCCGTCCACCCGGTAGTCCGCGGTGCACCGACGAGGGGCGGCAAGGACTCGACTGCCTCCGTCTGTCACCTCCCGTACGCCTCATGACGTTCTTGGCATCGGAGGTGGACGGATGGAGAGCTTCGACGAGGTGATCGGTGCCCGGCTGCCGGCCCTGCTGCGGTACGCGGCGGTGCTGGCCGGGGACCGGGACCTAGCCCAGGACGTGGTGCAGGACGCACTGATCCGCGCGCACGCCCGCTGGGGCCGGATCAGCCGGATGGACCGGCCGGACCTCTACCTGCGCCGGATGGTGCTCACCGAGTACCTGTCCTGGCACCGGCGGAAGGCCCGGCGGGCGGCCCTGTTCGAGGCCCGGCGGGCCCCGGTCGAACACGGCCCCGACCACACCGTCAGGCACGCCGAGCGCGACGACCTGTGGGCCCGGCTCGCCGCGCTGCCGGAACGGCAGCGGGCGGTGCTGGTGCTGCGCTACTACGAGGACCTCTCCGACCCGGAGATCGCCGAGGTCCTCCAGTGCGCCGTCGGATCGGTCCGGGTCTACCGGGCCCGCGCGTTCGCCGCCCTCAGATTGGAACTCGAACTGGAGGAGAGCCGATGAGTACTCGACTGAACCGCGCGCTGGCCGAGGGGGAGCGCCACTCTCCAGACCCCACGGAGGTCCTGGCCGGAATCCGGGCCGGGGTGCGGCGGAGCCGCCGCCGTCGGCGGTTCGCGGTGGCGGGATCGGCCGGCGCGGCCGTGCTGGTGCTGGCCGGCGGCGGGCTGCTGGTCCAGCGGCTTCCGATCCCGCCGGTCGGGTCGACACCGGCGACCGACGGGGTCGACGGGGTCGACGGGGTCGCCGCCGCCGCAGCCGCCGGGCCCGTCCAGCCGCAGCCGTGCCGGCTGGGCTTCGGCTGGCTGCCGACGAATCTGGCCACGCCGATGTGGACGTGCGGCCCGGGTGACCAGAGGGTGCTCTACCCCATGGACGGCGGCCCCTACCTGCGGGTCGACGTGGACCACTCCGGGTGGCAGCCTCCGCTGTCCAGGAAGGGCTGGGAGCCGGTGGTGGTCAACGGCCGCACCGGCAGGATGGCGGTCAAGAACACCCGCGCTCTCGTGCTGTTCCCGCTTTCCTCGGGCCGCTGGGTCGGCCTCGAGTACGGCGTCGGGCAGCCCGGCGGTCCGCGTACGGAGAAGCTGGGCGAGACGGCGAAGCGGATCGCCGAGGGCATCGGCGAGACCGTGGCCTCGACGGTACGCGTACCGTTCGCGCCGAGTTATCTGCCGCGAGGGCAGCGCTTCGTCTCGGCCCTCGGCGGCACCAAGTCCGGCCTCACCTACCGGGAGGGCTCCGGCCGGGTGCTCGACCGGAAACCGGTCCAGGGACTGACCGAGGACGGGATCCCCACCGACCGGCCCACGGTCGACTACGGCGTCGGGTACTCGATCCGTTGGGGGCCGACGGGGTCGGAGCCGACGGGGAAAGAACTGGGCGAACGCGCGGACCGGGATGTCCAGGGCCTGCCGACGTACCTGGTGAACCGGGGCATGACGGTGATCGTCGACGGCTTCCACGGCGGCCAGTTGTCCGTGTCCTTGAACGGGCCCGAGCGGATTCGTCCGACCGCGCCCACGGCACCGCCGACGGGTGAGTTGCTCCAGATCGCCGAGGGCATCCGCTGGACGGGATGAGCCGGCCCGTTACCCACCGATGAGGGGCGAACGCCCTCCGACCGACGCCCGCCGGGGCATGCCCCGGGTCGGTCGGAGGGCGGCCCTCTGGCGGCTGAACATCGCGGCCGACCTGTGAAGATCCCGGCCGAGCCGCTGACGGGCCTGACATGCCTATTGATCCGCAGCCGTGGGCTGACCGACATCACCGTTCCCGGGCGTCCGTTCCTGCCGAGCGGCGCAGTTCGTCGGTCAGCTCGGCCGCTACCCGCTCCGACTCGGCCAGACAACGCCAGGCCGGCACCCGACGGACGGGGGTGAGGCCAGCGACGATGTCGAGATGGGCGAGCACCTTACGCAGTCCTCGACCGTCGGAGGCGCCCAACGGATCGTCGACGACGACGGCCAGTTCGACATCCGCATGGCGCACAACCAGGCCGATGGTCCGCCCGGCCACGGGAACGTCACGCCGCACGGCGAGGCCGGCTTCCCCAAGGGCACGATGCAGCCGGTCGGTAGCCACCATCGCGGCACCCGGCACCCTGTCGGCGACCTCGCGGCCGAGGGCCAGAGCGGTGAGCAGTCCACGCTGCCCCGACCACCACGAACGGTCACCGACCACGACGAGCTGGGACCGGGCCCGGGTGATGGCGACATTCCACAGGTTGGTCTGGTGCACGAGCCAGCCTCGGGTGCGGTCCGGGATGCCGTGCGCCCCGACCGGCGAGACGACCATGATGTCCCGTTCGCTGCCCTGGAACCTGTGGATGGTCGCGCAGAGCAGGTTGTCGGTGAGGCCGGCGTCGTGCAGGGCCGTGGCCAGGCGACGCTGGTGCGCGGCGAGCGGCGTGACCACCCCGATCGAGGCATCGGGGTACGCCGTCCGCAGGTGCGCCACCTCGATGACGACCTGATCGATCTCCACCTGGTTACGCCCGGAACCGGTCGCCCCGGGGCTGAACCTTCCGGGGACATCGCGCCAGCGCACCGCCGGCTCGGCCGGAGCGGCCAGCCGGGCCGGGTCGGTCAGCACGGTAAGCCGCCCCTGGTAGACCTCCCGGTTCGGCACCTCGACGATGTCCGGGTGGCACCGGTAGTGCTCGTCGAGGAGGTGCGTCGCGCCCGCTGCGGCGGCGAACGCGTCGTACGCGGAGTGGCCCGTGTAGGTGAGCCGGCGGACGGTCAGCCAGCCGGTGCTCACCTCGGCCCGGGCTCGCTCGGTGATGTCGTCGGCCTCGGGCAGGTCCACGACGGGCGCGAGCTGACGCGGATCACCGATGATCAGTGCCCGCTTGGCGCGGTAGAGCATGGGCAGGATCGCGGGAATGGTGCACTGCGCCGCCTCGTCGATCACCACAAGGTCGTACAGGGCGGGGCTTCTGCGCAGCCGCCGGGCGGAGAGCGCGGTCACCGCCCAGCCCGGCAGCACCCGCAGCAGCTCGGGGAAGTAGGCCCAGCTGTCCGACTGCGGCTTGGCCATCTCGTCGGCCCGGTCCTGCAACAGGCGCGCTCCCGCAGCCACCCGGCGGGCGATCTGCGCCCGCAGTAGTTTGATGCTGAGCGCGGGCCGTTCGGTGCCGATCAGGTCGGCCAGTCGCCGCCAGGAATCGTCGCCGTCGGGCAGCTCGGCGAGACGCTGCCGCCGTTCCCGCCAGCGCAGCTCGATCACCGCCCGCTCGGCGAGGGCCTCGACGGAGTCCCGGTCGGCAACCTGGTACGCCCGCAGCCGCCACCGGTACCACCACCCGAACCACCTGCTGGCGAGCGCTCGATCGGTCAGGCGGACGAGCTGCTCCAGAGCTTTGTCGTCGTCCGGCAGGGTGGCCGTGCCTGCGCCCGGGTCGGAGTCACGCTCGACGGCCAGCTCGGCGAGGTCGCGTTCGAGCAGACGCCGCTCGTCCAGCCTCCCCCGGTGCTCGGCAGCCTTCTCGGCCAACAGCCGCAGCTCGTGCAGCGGGGTGCGGTCGTCCGGCATGTTGTGCGGCTCTGCCGGCGGGTAGGCCGCGAGGATGTCGGCGAGGTGTTTCGGTTCCTGCTGACGGTGTTCCTTGTTGCCGGTACGCACCAGCAGGCCCGGACCGATCAGGTCGGCGACCCGGCCGAGCACCGAGTCGACGGCCTGATTGCTGGTGGAACCGATGAGCACGCTCTGGCCGGCGGCGGTGGCGGTGGCCAGCAGCGCGGTGACCAGTTGACTCTTGCCGGTGCCCGGCGGCCCCTGGGCGACGGTCAACGGCTGCGACATCGCCGCCTGGATGATCTCTTCCTGTGCCTCGTTCGTGGCGCTCATCGCCACCGTCACGGCCGGCGTCGCAGCCACCTCGTCCGGGCGCAGCGCCAGCGCGCCCAGGGCGGTCCGCTCGATGAGCTTCGGATTCTTGACCATGCCGCGCAGGTCTTCGACGAGCTGCCGCTGCGGCGACTCGGTGGCGTCGACGGTGTAGAGGATGGCCGCGTTCTGGGCCCTGTTCAACGGTCCCGGCCGGATGGTGCCGACCAGCATCGCCGGGTCGAGTTCGACCACCAGGCTCAGCCCGAACGTCTTGATGAGCACGTCGGCGGTGGCGACCAGGGCGGCGGGGTCGCCCGGTACGAAGAGCTGCTCGACGCGTTGCCGCAGTTCGTCGGCTTCCACCTCGGAGAGCTGGAACAGGTCGACGAGGGCTGCGCTGGGACGGGGTGGAAAGGAGGCGTGCAGGACGTCGTCCGCGCCGACGGTGACGTCACAGACCAGGAGTGGGGCCAGCCGTGGAGGTCTGCCCTGACCGGGCCGGACGGCGACGACCGGATAGCCGTACTGCACCTCCCTGCCCTCGGCGCGGGCCCGCGCGGCGAGCTTTGCGGCCGAACCGCCCAGCTGGACGGGCGTGTCCGAGGTGAGGACGGCCTCGGACCCGGGCGGAGCCGCGACGTACGTGCCGGTTGCCCGGGGATCGATGAGGGACTGCAGCACGGTCGACCGCTGCATGCAGTTGACGTAGTAGGTCACCAGGCGACGCCACTGGTCCGCGTCGAACGGCGCCTCGTCCGCCGGGCTCGCCGTGGCGGCTACGACCTGCCTCGCGGCGGCGGCGGATCCGGGCGTCGTTGCCAGCCGGATCGGCTCGGTGACTCCCTCACTCGACTCGACCGGGTTGTGCTGACGACGCCGGGCCATCTCGGTCAGGGCGTACCGGGACAGGTCGTTGGTGGTGATCCAGCCGTCGTCCGCCGTCCCCTCGGCCGCGCCCCGCAGGCCGGTGAGGAGCACCTCGGTGAAGATCGAAGGCTGGTCCGGTCCCTGCGCCTTCGACGCCTTCAGGTGGGTGCTGGAGGTCAGGATGAAGGTGCCACGCTCGCGCTTGGCACGCCGCGGCTCTTCGCGCACTCCGCCCCGGAACCGGTGCCGGGCCGTGAACGCGCCGGAGAAGCAGCAGTCGAGGAGGACCACCTTCTGGCTGGCCCTGGTGTGGTTGAGCAGGTGACGCAGGGTGCCGTCGGTGTCGAACGCGGTGGCGTGCAACTGCCCGCAGAGCGTGTCGGTCGCGGCCAGGAACAGTGACTGCCCGTCGCCGTGCAGCACGCCGTGGCCGGAGTAGTAGAGCAGCGCCAGGTCGCCGTTTCGCCGCGTGCCGTAGAACTCCTCGACGACCTGCCGCAGGTGCGCGGCCGGCAGGTCCAGTTCGGCGCGTACGGTGTCGAACTCGCCGGTGCCGTCCAGCAGCGCCTTGAGCTGCGCCACGTCCTGTCGTACCGAGGGAAGAGGCGCAAGCTCGCGGTCGACGTGGCAGGCGGCCGTACCGAGCAGCAGGGCGTGCCGACCCATCAGCGGCGGGACCGTTCGATGGCGGCCTGAATCGTCCTGATCAGCTCGTCGGTCTGGGCGTGGGTGGGCCGGTCGATGGTCAGCTCGATGTCACCGACCCGCAGGTGCACCCGGCGGCCGGTGTGGCGTTGCAGGAAGGCCAGGACCACGTCGACCAGGGCCTGCACGTAGCCGGGGTCGACGCCCGCCAGCACGGTCACCGCGCCGAGCGCCAGCTCGCCGACGCCCTTGGCGTTGGGGTCGGTGACGGGTAGCTCGACGCGATCCACCTCGCCGACATCGCGGAGCTCGTCCGCCAGCTCCTCGGTCAGCTCACCGAGGACGAACTCGTCGTCGGCGAGCGGCGTGAAGTCGATCCGGATGCGGACGTCAGACACCCAACCTCCTCGGCGTGCGGTGCTGACGAGGCTACGGAGGCGGTGATGCGTGCGGTTATGTCTGTCGGCTTTCCGATCAACCGTCCACTAGTGACTACGGGTCGGCTCAAACATCGACCCTGGCCGTCTCGGATGGGGAATGGACTCCGGTGGGTTGGCCCCGCCCCGGAGCCGGCGGCCTGATCCGTCGTGGCCCCCGCGCCGGGGGGGGTGGCAGTGCCGGGCCCAAGAGGCCGGTCCGGACCAGCCGGTCGGCGGGCAGCTTGACCCGCCCGGCTGACTCCGACAAGCTGCGCGACCAGCTCCGGCCCTGGGCACTGGCCACCCTGGCGGCCGGCGGCTACGGCTTCGGCCGCTACTACGCCAGTTACTCCACGCTGGACGAGGACGACGAGCCGGACAAAGCCATCTCCAACGAGGACATCAGCTGGTCCGGAAGCACCGTCCTGATCCCCGTCGAGCAGTCGTTAGGCACGTGATTCCGGCTCGGCTATCCCGACGAGCGACAGGTCAAGATTGAACGGCATCGAAATGTGTCAAGTTGGCGACACTTCACCGATGCCATAGGCGCCGCCCAGCCTAATACCATAGGCGCATGTCACCAAAGGTCTCGATTGTCGCTACGGAAAGCCACCGCGACCCCGGCCCGCGACCCGGCGCCGATGTGACCTTCCTGCCGTTCGCCGACGACGACGGCGTTCCGACCTACCACGACTCCACCCCGGGACTTGTGCACGAATTGCAGGCCGCGGGAATCGTCGCGGACACCTGGCACCCCGCCGCGGAATGCGAGTTCGTCTCGTCCCGCGGTCTGGTGACCGACACCCTGCTCCAGATCTGTGTCGGAGTCGGCTCGTCCGCCGGCTGGTACGCCCTGCAGGCCCTGTTGCGCCGACGTAGCGGACAGGTCAGGGTGCTCGCGTTTTTCGACGACGGTGTCCAGCGACGGCGTGCGGAAGTGACCGGAGAGGTGGCCGATGTCGTCGAGGCGCTGGAGAGGCTCGATCCGTTCAACTCGGAGCCGTCCTGATGACGCCGGGCGCAGCGTCCCGCCGAGGTTATGCCGACGAGCGATCACATGAGGCCGGTGCATGAGACCCAGCGGCGCTATTCGCCATCAGTAGCGGAGGAACGCCGCCGGCTCGTCGGACAGATCGCCACCGTGATGGAGGCGTCGTCGGTCATCCGTGACCCAAACAGCCGACAGTTGCTGCTTCAGGAGCTGGGCCACGCGTTGGGCGGAACACTGGGTTACCGGGAGCTGGGCCTGCTGCGACCCCAGATTGTCGAGCTGGTGACGGTGTGCGTGGACCGCCCGGGTGGACTGCGCTGCCTCGTCGAATGCCTGGAGCTGCTCGAACCGGGCAGCGAGCAGACCATCACGCTCCTGCGACTGGCCGACGAGTGGCAGGTGGCCGAGCTGTTCTCCGACCACGACATCCCCTGGCTCCGCAGCCTGCTGTCCACGCTCGAAGTGACTGCAGAACTGCGGCGGTTCGTCGCCCAGACCCGCGCGACCCCCGCCCCGCCCTGGTGCGAGACCGCCTGGCAACTCTTCGCTCATCTCGCGTCGGCGAACGCGCACAGTGAGGTGCCACCCTGGCTCCCGCTACTCGACAGGCTGGCAACAGCCGTACCGCAGGCGTCGCTGGACCAGATGCGCCAGCTCGTCGCCCAACTGGCCAAGGACTGGGGAGTCACCGATCAGCTCGATGCGTCTCAGCCGAGCCCTCCAACACCCACCGGCACCGCCTACCTGGTGATCCAGTTCGAGAAGTACGGCGGCGACGACGACACCTACATCATGTCGCACTGGTATCAGTGGGCGTCCCCGGTGTGGCAGCCGATCCGCGGCGAGGACCGACACGTCCCGTACACGGAGCTCGAGGCCGCCGTCGACCAGGTCATCAACGAGACCGAACGCCGTTGGGCAGATCAGGCCGGCGCGGTGACCATCGAGTTCGTCCTGCCCTGGCAGCTGATCAACGAACCGGTCGACACCTGGCGCAAGGAGCTCCATTCACGGATGCCGAGTCCCCTGACCACGGAGTATCCCCTCGTGATCAGAAGCCTGGAGCGCATTCGCGCCAGCCAGTGGCACCGGGTCTGGCGGAGCCGCTGGCGAGACCTCGCCGACCGCGACAGCGAGCGGAAACTGGTCCGCTGCGCGGCATCTCACCATGCCGACGTTCAGCTCGAAGCGACGCTCAAACGCGAGAACGCCATCGTCGTGCTGGTGCTCAGCGAGTCCCCGACTGCCGACAGCGTCGGCGAGCGGCAATTGCTCGTCGCGCTGCGGTCTGGGGTGCCGGCGATCGTGTGGCACCGCAACTCACCGTCCAAAGAGGATCTATGTCAAACTGTTGCGTCGATGGTCGGCGATCGGGCCTCGGGGTCAGGGCTGACGGACCTTCCAAATCGTGCCGCACGGTTGCGGCAGTTGGCCTGGAGTGAGGACCCCGAGAGGCTCGACCAGCACATCGGGCACGGCTTTGTAATCTTGTTCGACGATCCGGATCGGCAGCCAGGAGGGGCGATCTCCGCCGACGGCGACAGGCGAAAGGTCTTTGCATGAGCGGCAACGGCCACGGGAGGACGTGGAGCGCCCTCGGCCGACGTCCACGCCGGCCAGACGGGAGCGTTGCCGGCCAGCACCGCCGGATGCGACCGTTGCCTGGATCGGCCACGGCGGGTCCCTAATGAACCGATCATTGCCGGCGACTCTCGCCCCCGCGAGCCGACAGGCCGACGGGTTGCGGCTCGAGGCGACGGGCCACCGCCGGGATCTCGTCGTGGTCGTGGACGACGACCCGGTGATGGAGTTCTGGGTTGGCGAAGTCTCGGCCTTCGTCGCGGTGCTACGCGCCCAACGCGCCTTCGCCTCGGTCGAGGTCAGGCGGATGGTCGTTGACGACGGCGCGCTCTTGGTGACCGGCGGGCCGGACACCGTTCCCGCCACGCCCGCAGATCTGGTCGATCCCGCCGGGCGACGCGTCGTCTTCCTGCTGACCCACGGTGGGTCCGACGCCTGGCGCGGCGGACTCGTCCAACCCGTTCTCGCCTTGTGGGCCGCCAGCATGACGGTCGCCGTGGTCAATCTGCTGCCCCAACAGCGTTGGCGCGAGCGGGGGATGGAGACGACCGAGGTGACCTGGAGCCTGGAAGGCTCTGATTCGGTGACCTCCCGGTCGTCGTGGCGGGTGAGCGGTCTGGACCTTCGTCCCCTCGACGAACGGGATGACACCCGGCTGACGGCGGTGCCGGTCATCGAATGCGGCACCGACTGGTTGCAGCGGTGGAGCCGGCTGCTGACCAGACCGGCGACGGGCGATGTGCAGCTGCCCGCGCTACTCCTGCCGCCCGACGGTTCGACCGGCCGCCGGCTGAGCCGGTCGCTTACCGCCCACGATCTCGTCGCCCGCTTCCGGGCCGTCGTGTCGCCGGCATCATTCACGCTGGCGGTCCGGCTGGCGGCCGCCCCCCTCAACGCCCGGGTGGCCGGCGCCCTGCTGAAGAGGGTGGTGCGGTCGGGGCCGGCGCAGCTGACCGAGGTGCTGACGAGCGATCTGGTGCGACCCGTCCCGCACGGGGGCACTTCGGCGAGCGACACCCGCATCAGGTACGAGTTCGTGCACGGGGTCCGCGAGCGGCTCCTCACGCTCGGGTACCGCGACCGCACCGTCGAGGTCCAACACGTCGTGGAGTACGAACTCGCGCACGACGTCGAGGCGGTGCGCAACCTGACCCTTCGCATCAAGGATCCACGGAACGCGTCATACGAGCGCGTCACTCCGGCCGCCGAGCCATATCTGCGGGTCGAGTTGGCCGTTCACCTCTCCCTGGGTGGGCCGAACCTCGTCGCGGCCGCGCGGCTGGGCGAGGCACTCGGCTCACCCATTCCACGGCAGCTACGTCGAGTACCGCAGCCGTCTTCCGTAATCGCCCACAGGACCATGGAGTCCGAAATGTCTGACAGAGTGAACTCGCCGGACTCGGGGGTCTCGTTCGGCACCACACCACACCACACGCAGGACGCCGGGCCGGGCATCATCCCTGGCAGGCTGCCGACCCACGACCTGCCGGCCGGGCAACAGCTACCGGCGGTCGTCGGCAACCTGCCGCTGCGGAACACGAACTTCACCGGCCGGCGCGATCTGCTCGACTCCCTGCATCAGCGCCTGCGCGCCGGCACCACCGCGGTGCTGCCCGAAGCGTTGCACGGTGCCGGCGGGGTGGGAAAATCGCAGCTCGCCATCGAGTACGTATACCTCCATCAGCAGGACTTCGACCTCATCTGGTGGATTCCGGCCGAGCGCCCGGCCCAGATCCAGTCCGCCCTCGTGGAGTTGGCGGTGCGCTTGGACCTGCCGGTGCCGTCGACCGCCAACACGGCAGTGCCGGCGGTGCTGGAGACACTGCGGATCGGCCGTCCGTACTCGAACTGGTTGCTGATCTTCGACAATGCCGAGGACCCAGACGCTGTCGAGCGGTTCTTCCCAAAGGGCGGTCCAGGAAGCATCGTGGTCACCTCCCGCAACGGTGCGTGGCGGGAGGTCGCGAACAGCCTTCCGGTCGACGTGTTCGAACGGCAGGAGAGCATCGACCTGCTCCGCCGTCGGGGGCCGGACCTGGCCGTCGATGACGCCGACCGGCTCGCCGCGGCTCTGGGCGACCTTCCGTTGGCCATCGAGCAAGCGGCAGCCTGGCGTGCCGAGACGAGGATGCCGGCCGACGAGTACCTCGAACTCCTCGGCGCCAGCCGTCCGCTGCTCGACGACGAGACGACGACGCAGCAGCAGGACTACCCCGAGCTCGTCGCCGCGGCGTGGAACGTGTCGCTCAACTGGCTACGTGGCCAGGACCCATCGGCACTACTGCTGTTGCAGGTGTGTTCGTTCTTCGCGCCCGAACCGATCGGCAAGGTGCTCCTGTCGAAGCCGCGTGCGCTTCGCATCCACCCCGACCTGGATCCCCTCGTGCGCAACCCGATCCGCCTCAACCGGGCAATCCGCACGATCGGCCGCCTCTCGCTGGCCAGGATCGACCACCGGACGAACTCCTTTCAGATGCACCGTCTCGTCCAACGCGTACTGATCAACCAGATGGACCCGGAGGACCGCGACGCCCTGCGGCACGGCGCCCACATGCTGCTCGCCGGCAACGACCCCGACCAGCCCGCCGACTCCGATCACTGGCCCCGGTACGCCGAGCTGTATCCGCACCTCGTCGCCTCGGGGGCCGAGCAGTGCTCGAACGAACTCGTGCGGGACATGGTGCTGAACGAGTCGAAGTACCTCTGGCGGTGGGGTGACCACCTCGGCGCCCGTGACCTCTCGCAGCGGGCCTGGACAGCCTGGACCGCCACCACCGACGGCGCCGACCCGGACGGCCTCCGAATGGCGAGCTGGCTCGGCTTCATGCACTTCGTCGTCGGTGACTACGCCGCCTCGGCCGCCCTCAACACCCGGACGCTCGAGCTCTACCGGCAGACCCTCGGCGACGACCAGGAAGAGACCCTGGACGCCATCGGCGCGGTGGCCGCCGACCACCGCGTCGCCGGCGACTTCGCCGGCGCACTGGACCGCTCGCTCGTCGTCTACGACCGGGCGAAGCAGAACTTCGGCGAGGAGGAGCCGTTCACGCTGCGCGCCGCGCACAACCTCGCGGTGAGCATGCGACTGTCCAGCCTCTTCGGACGGGCTCTCCAACTCGACGAACAGACCTACCAGCGCCTGGTGCAGATCTACGGCACCGACCACCCGGACAGCCTGAGCACCCTCGGCGGCATCAACCTCGACCGGCGGGAGCTCGGTGACTACCTCGCGGCGCACTCGAACCAGGAAAGCGTTGTCGCGACGGCCCGCCGGATGCTCAAGTACGACGACCACCCGGATCTCCTTCGACAGAGCCACATGCTGGCGAGCTTCCGGCGCAAGGCCGGTCACCACCACGACGCCCTGGACCTGTCGAGCGACGTGCTCCGCCGCTTCCGTACCCGTTACGGCGACAACCACCCGGACACGGTGCTCGCCAAGCTGACGTTCTCCATCGACCAGCGGCTGACCGGCGACCTGCGCGCCGCCCGGGAGGCCGCGGAGGCCGCGGTGGAGGGTCTGCACCGGCTGTACGGCGAGGACCACCCGCACACCGCCGGGGCGCAGGTGGACCTGGCGGTGACACTTCGGCTGCTGGGCGAGTGCGAACAGGCCCGGGGGCTCAACCAGGCGGCACTGCAACGGCTGACCGGCCGGCTCGGCGAGTCGCATGCCCTGGTGATGGCCGCCCGGATCAACCTCGCGAGCGACCACTACGAGCTCGGCGACTACGCGACCGCCCACGCCCTCAATGCGGACACCGTCACGCACTGTCGTCAGGTGCTCGGCGACAGCCACCCCACCACGCTCATCTGCGCCCTCAACCGCGCCATGGACCTTCGGGGCCTCGGGCGCGAGGCGGAGGCGGGCGTGTTGTTCGACAGGAGCCTCGAGCAGCTGCGGCAGACCCTCGGCGTACGGCACCCGGCGGTCGCGGCGATAGGCGCCGGCGTCCGCGCCAACTGCGACATCGATCCGCTCCCCCTGTAGCGGCACACGTTCGACTCGGCGGGTCAGCCAGCCAGCCAGCCCGCCGAGTCGAACCCATCAAACTCGCCGGCCGGGATCCCGCAACCGACCCAGCTGGCCAGCTCAAGCGGATCCGGGACCACCGTCGTGCGGCCCCGCGACCGCAGCCCATGGACGACAGCCAGGACGAGTTCGGGGCGACCCAGCAGGGCGCGCGTCGCTGGTTCGGCGGGACGGTCCACCTGGGTCAGACCGAGACCCACCCAGCAGTGCACGCGCGACGGGTCCTGCCGCAACTTGCCCAGGTACCCGGCCCGGGCCCGCTCCAGGTCACCGGCCACCAGGGCTAGGTCAGTCGGGGTGGCGCCGGCGACCCGGTCCCCCACCTCATCCGGTGCGGCACATAGTCGGCCGAACGCATCCGGGTCGGTCAGCAGGTATCTCCGCAGCACGGCCCGAGCGTCGAGCAGGCCCGCTGACGGCTCCGCCAGCACCTTCCCGCCGCCGACGGCGAGGATGACCTCCGCTGCCGGATCACGACGCTCCCAGGCAGCCGCGAGCGCCTCCCTGTCGGCGGGGTCCAGGCGGACGTTGTGGCCCCGCCACATCGCGCGATGATCGAGGGCGACGGCGTGAGCCGCACCGAGCGCCGCAGCAGGCACTGAGTCGTCCTGGCACGCCTCCAGTTCCGCGTGCAGTGTCTCGACGAACCCCTGGCCGTGCCCGGTCAACCGGCCGGCTGCTGCCATCACCCGCAGAACGCCGAGGGTCTGCCGCCGCCACAGCGCGAACTCGAAATCTGCGGCTGCCCGCTCCCCGGGCGGCGCATGGTGTCGGTAGACCCGCCAGAACTGGGTAATGCCGACGAACGCGTACGCGCCCTGGAGAACGCCGGCGAACGGCCTGGGGTCGTCCCGCCAGGGGGCGTAGTAGCGGATGCTACCGCCGCCCTCACAAAGGGTAATCAGGTGGGACAAAGCACCAAGCTTGTGGTGCTGCGACTCGTGCACCAGAGTAACCGCCAGCTCGACCGCGTCGTCCGGCTCGGAGAGCAGGACGCCGCCGAAGGCCTCGGCGCCGGACGCGGACAGTTGGCGGAAACGCTCCCGGAGCGGCAGGGGGGCCAGGGTTCGCAGGCTTCCGGCGATCGCCAGAGCCCGGCTGCGTTGCTCGCGGACCAGCAGCTCCCAGGCTTGCGCGAGACACGCGCGCCAGCGAGCGATCTCGGCCGCCGACAGCGGCTGGGGTGACGAGGGTCCCCGCAGGTCGCGGTACACGTCGCGATCGAGTAGCTCGACCCGGAGGCCGACAGCATCCGCATGGACCTCGATGATGATCGGTTCATGCCAGTCCGGGTCACCGGCCACACACCGGACGGTCCGCGCGCCGGTCACCAGGTCGACCTGCCCATCGCCGGCCCGCACCCGGACGACCCGGACGTCCGGCGGGACCGAGGCGGAACCCACGGTAGGCAACACCACAGCACCCTGCCGCACCGGGACGTCGAGGTCGAAGGAGAGACCAACCCGAACAGCGCTAGCCGCCGCCAGGGCGTGCAGGTATCCGACGTCCAGCCACAACGGCACACGGGGGTCGGAATCGTTCCGCAACCGACGCAGGGTGTGCGCGGCCCAGATGCCGACCTGCGGCCGGGCCAGGACATCCTCGGTGACGTCCGGACCAACATCGTGTGCCTGGACCAGGAGCTGCCAGGCGTCGGTGACGGGCGCGAGCGGGCCGACCGCGTCGGGCCGGTTGACACAGGCGTCGAGGAGGGCCCGCAGCACGATCAGCCGCCAACTGCGCTCGGACCGCCGGAGCGCTGCGATGACCCGTTCGTCTCCGGCACCGGTCGCCAGGGCATGGAAGTGCTCGTGTTCGATTCGCGTCGGTTCTAACAGGGCGGGCTCAGACGACATGCTCCTCCGAATCCGGTCCGGCAGACCGCATCCGGCTCTGGAAGGAGCCGTTGTAGCCGCTGATGCTGGCTCCCGAATCGGCAACCCTCTCTCGCACCCACGAGATCGCCGCAGTCATGCTGGTGGGGTCAACGGATCGCAGGGTCGCTACGTTCACCGTTGACAAATCGAGCAGCTCAGACTCAATACCGGCGAGGCATTCCTCCATGTACGGCAACCCTCCCGATGATGACAGTCGATAGACCCATCATTGCTCATGTGTGCGGCGCAGCGAAAGCGTCACAGCCAGCAACAGGGACAGCAACCTGAATTCTGCCCCGCGACGGTCCGGTGTGGATGACCCCCGGCGGGAGCCGTCCGGGTCAGGTGTACGCCGCCAGCCGGGCCGCGCCGTCCTCGACGCGGGCCATCGCGGCATCGTCCATGGCGAAGAAACGGACCGCCTCCACGAGCTCCGACAGGGCACCCGGATACCGCAGGCAGGTCCGGACGACACTGATGGCATCGAGCCGCGCCGCGTTGCTCCGCCGGATGGCCCCGTACACCTGCCCCCGCAATAGGGACAGGATCTCCTCACGATCGTTCGGCCGCAGGAACTCCGGCATCTCCAGTAGCGCGTCCACGAGGGGTGCCATCGCGAGAAGTGGCGGGGGCGCAGGCGCCGCCGGAGCCCGATGCCCCACCTCGGGCCTACCGAGGACGAGACCTTCGTTGCCGAGAGCGTTGCGGTACCAGAGGTACGTGGGCGTCTGCCTGGTGAGCCCGCTCGCCCGCAGCTCGGCGAACCGCTCCCGCAGCGTGGCGACGAGCCGCTCCGGATCCCCGAGCCAATCCGTGTCGCCGGATTCCAGCAGTCGCATTATCTCCCGGCTGAACAGCCCGGTACGCCGGACGCGTAGGTTGGCAGCGGCCTGGCCGAGGCCGGCAGCGAACAGCACATCCTGCTTCCGACCGGCGACCGGATCCCCGATGGGAAAGGTTTCGTTGCCGGTCGAGCGGACCGCCTGAGGGCGATCGTGCAGCTGGCAGGCGTCGATGATCCACAGCTGCCGGTCGAACGCCGGTATGAGGTCGGAGGCGAAGGTCGTGAGCATCGAGTCGAGTTCGAGAGCCCCCGCATCGGTGGCGGTGGCGTCGGCGTAGTAGAGCCGCCGGCGGCGGCCCGTGTCGACGTAGCCGTGGCCGCCCCAGATCACGCAGAGGGTGGATTCGCGTCGGGTCGGCAGTTCCCGCAGCAGCACGTCCCGTAGGGTCGCGCGGTCGGCAGACCGCAGGACGACTCCCGGCGGAACGACGTCCGGACCGGGATCGGGCGCCAACATCAAGGTCACCTGCTCCGGTGGCACCCCCCAGGTAACGAACCGGCGGGCGAACCGGATGGCGTCGTCGACCGGCCCGACCAGGCTCCACTCGCTCCCAGCCGCGTACCGGTCGATGCCGACACCGACCACGTAGACATCGCGGGGATTATGGTCGGGGACCACGGCTCCCTCCTCATCGGCTGTGCGACGGCCAACGCGGCGAACTGGACGGCAACCCTGCTCCATACCGGCACCAACCTGAACCAGGTGGCTGCCGAGCAATGCTACCGGTGCGGCCCCACCTGGCTCGGCCCACGCCGTCAAGCGGCGTGAACACCCTGGAGAACCTATTCGGCCCCGGCAAGCATGAGAAACACATCAACCCGCGCCTCGGTCAGCGTAAGGATCACGCGTCTTCGAGAGGGCTCCACGTGCTGGCTTATCGCACCTGGTCGACGTCCCTGACTTCGCCCTCCGCTGACCAGTGCTGGACCAACATCCACCGGTACGTCGAAGTCCAGCGCGGCTACCTGCGCAACCCGCTGCCGGCGTACCCCTGGATCTGTCCCACCTGCCACGGGGTGCGAGGCGAGGGTTACCGGCTCTGTTTCCGCTGCCAGTCGCACCTGACCCGCTCGGCCGGCGTCCTCGCGGACCTCGTGCTACCGATCTCCTACTCGCCACGCACCTGGCAGCACCATCACAACCTCAGGACGTACAAGGGCACAGCCCGGTCCGAGCAGGCTCGGAGAACTCGTCAAGCGGACGTTCGGCACCACCCGGGTCGGGCCTCCCTCACTTGAAGGCGGCGTGGCCGGTCAGCACCTGTCCGATGATCAGCTGATGCACCTCCGAGGTGCCCTCGTAGGTGAGCACGGATTCGAGGTTGGCCGAGTGCCGGATGCTCGGGTAGTCGAGGGTGATCCCGGCCGCGCCGAGGATCGACCGGCACTCGCGGGCGATGGCGATGGCCTCCCGCACGCTGTTGAGCTTGCCCAGGCTGATCTGCCGGTGGTCGAGCGTGCCGGCGTCCTTCATCGCGCCGATCTGCAACGCCAGCAGCATCCCCTTGCCCAGCTCCAGCCCCATGTCGGCGAACTTGAGCTGGGTGGCCTGGTACGCGGCGAGCGGCTTGTCGAAGATCAGCCGGCTGCGGGCGTACACGATCGTCGTCTCCAGGCAGTCGTGGGCCGCGCCCAGCGCCCCGAAGACGATGCCGAAGCGGGCCTCGTTGAGACACGACAGCGGCCCCGACAGGCCGGTGGCCTCCGGCAGCATCGCGTCGGCGGGCAGCCGCACGTCGTCGAGGACGAGTTCCGAGGTCACCGAGGCGCGTAGGGAGAGCTTGCGGGTGATCTCCGGGGCGGTGAAGCCGGAGGTGCCGGCCGGGACGAGGAAGCCGCGGACCCCCTCGTCGGTGCGGGCCCACACCACGGCGACATCCGCGACGGAGCCGTTGGTGATCCACATCTTGGTGCCGTTGAGCACCCAGTCGTCCCCGTCGCGGCGGGCCCTGGTCCGCATGCCGGCCGGGTCGGAGCCGAAGTCCGGTTCGGTCAGGCCGAAACAGCCGATCGCCTCGCCGGCGGCCATCCGGGGCAGCCACTGCTGCTTCTGCTCCTCGGAGCCGAACCGCCAGATGGCGTACATGGCCAGCGATCCCTGCACCGAGACCAGGGAGCGCAGCCCCGAGTCGCCCGCCTCCAGCTCGAAGCAGGCCAGCCCGTACGCGACGGCGGAGGTGCCGGCGCAGCCGTAACCCTCCAGGTGCATGCCGAGCACGCCGAGCTCGCCGAGTTCGAGGGCCAGGTCCCGGACGGGCAGCCTGCCGTCCTCGTACCAGGTGGCGATCTCCGGGCGGATCCGCCGGTCGACGAAGCCACGTACGGCGGCTTGGAGGGCCCGGGTGTCGTCGTCGATCAGCGCGTCGACGCCGAAGTACGCGAGCGTGGACGCGGGGGTAGACAGGGTCACGATTCGTTTCCTCCCAGGGTTTCCAGGTCTGCGATCACGCTACGCGTGCTGCTCCGGCCCCGTGATCAGGCCATCGGCGAATATGGGATTCCCGCAGTAGGATGCCGAACGCCATCCTCGGCTCCTGGAGAAACACATGTCCATCGATTCCCACCCGCCCGACTCGCCGGCTCTGCCCGCCTACGCGCTGGGCGAGCGGATCGAACGGGTGGTCGCCCACCACGCGGACTCCCGATCCACCGCCGTCGCCCTCCGCCAGGGCGACCGGGTGGTCACGTACCGGACGTTGACCGCCCACGCCGAGGCGATGGCCGGAGCCCTCCGGCGGATGGGGATCGGCCGGGGAGACTACGTGCCGGTGCTCCTCGACCGGTCACCGGAGTTGGTCGAGGTGTTGCTGGGCATCCTGACCACCGGGGCCGCCTACCTGGCACTGGACCGTCGATGGCCATCCGAACGGCTGGCCGACATCGTCCGCCGCACGGGCGGGGGCATCCTGGTCACCGATGATCCGGGCCAGGGCTTCGAGGGGGTACGCCCGGTCACCCCGGCCGAACTCCTGGCCGCCGGGACCGATCCGGCGCCCCAGCCCCTGGTGGACGGCCGAGAGGCCGCCTGTGTCTTCTACACGTCCGGGTCGACCGGCAGCCCGAAGGGAGTCGTGTCACCGCACCGGGGAACCATCCGGACGCTGGTCGGCGCTCCGACGATCCCGCTCGACCACACCACGGTCTTCCTCCAGGCCGCGCCGTTGCCCTGGGACGGGCTGTCGCTGGAACTGTGGGCGCCGCTGCTCAACGGTGGGTGCTGTGTGTTGCTCGACGGTGGGACGGACGTCCTGGACACGGAGGGCTTCCGTCGGGCGATCGAGCGCGGCGTCAACAGCGTCTGGCTGACGAGTTCCCTGTTCAACCTCCTGGTGGAGGAGACACCGGAGTTGTTCGGCCGGCTCAGGATGGTGCTGGTCGGTGGGGAACGGGTCTCGGTGGCACACGTGCGGGAGGTGCACCGACGGTTCCCGAATCTCCGGATCGTCAACGGCTACGGTCCGGCGGAGAGCACTATCTTCACCACCACCCACGTGGTCCGCGGGTCCGATCTGGCCGAGTCGTGCGACGAGATCCCCATCGGCCGCCCGGTCCCGGGCACCGCTGTGCTGCTGCTCTCCGCCGACGGCCGGCCCGCGCCGCCCGGCGAGGTCGGTGAGGTGGCCGTGGCCGGCGACGGCCTGGCCCTCGGATACCTCGCCGATCCCGCCGAGACGGCGAAACGGTTCGTCACCATCGGCGGCGTCCGCCACTACCGTTCGGGCGACCAGGCGGTCCAGGACGACGAGGGAAACCTCCGGTACCGGGGACGGATCGACCGGCAGTTCAAAATCAACGGGGTACGGATCGAGCCGGGCGAGGTCGAGGCCGTGCTGGAGGCGTACCCGGGGATGATGTCCTGCCGGGTCCTGCGCCTGGAGGCCGACACCGGGCGCCCGCACCTCGGATGTCTCTACAGCACCGTGGACGACGCACCGATCGACGAAACGTCCCTGCGGGCGGCCGCCGCGCGGCGGCTCCTGGCCGCCATGGTGCCGACCGTGCTGCGGAGGGTGCCCCACCTGCCGCTGAACGCCAACGGCAAGGTCGACCTCGCGGCCGCGACCGCGCTACTCACCGAGGTGCTGCCGCAGGGTGCGCCATCGGGGCCGGCGGACGACGAGGACGCCCTCCCGGCCGGATCGGAGCTGCTCGCCACCGTACGGGACGTTCTCGGCCGGCCCGACCTGCGCGCCGCCGACGACCTGACCGCCGTCGGCCTCACCTCGCTCGACGCGCTACGGGTCGCCGCCCGGGTGAGCCGCGTCCTGGGCGTACGGGCGACCATCGCCGACGTCTACCGGCTGCGGACGGTGGAGCGGATGGTCGCTCACGGGGATCGGTTCCGACTCGCCGCACCGCCGCTGGTGACCGCGACGGACCGGGACCGGGATCCGACGTCCGCCCCGCTCACCCACGTCCAGCAGCGGTTCTGGCTCGCCGAGCAGACCTCCCCCGGGGGCGCGGACAACCTCATCGTCCTGGCGTACCTGCTCACCGGCGACCTGGACGTCGCCGCGCTCCGGCAGGCGCTGCACGACGTGGTGCTCCGGCACACGGCGCTACGCACTGTCTTTCCCTTCGACGACGACCTGCCGGTGCAGCGGGTGCTCGCCCCGGGTGACCTGGCGCTCTCGGTGGAGGAGACGACGATCGACCCGAACGACGTCGCCGGCCACCCGGACCTGACCGCGGTGGCGACCGCGGCGACGAGGGACTGGTGGGACCGCCCCTTCCTCCTGGAAGACGACCTGCCGATCCGGGTCCGGCTGTGTCGACTGGACGACCGTCGGGTCCTCCTCTGCCTCCACCTGCATCACATCGCCTTCGACGGGTCGTCGGAGTCGGTCCTGATGGCCGATCTCCGCACCGCGTACCAGGCTCGGCGCGAGGGGGCCGTCCCGGACCTCCCGCCGGGGCCCGACTACCTGGACTACGCGCGCTGGGAGCACCGGGTCCTCGGCACCTGGGTCTCCGAGGACCTGCCGTTCTGGCGCAGGACCCTCGACCGGCCAGTACCTTCGGTGCTTCCGCCACCGGGTGCTCCGGGAGAGACCAGCCGGGTCGAGTCCGTCCTGCACGTCCCGAGCGAGCGGGTCGATCAGCTACGCCAGCGGGCCGCCGCGCACGGTGGCCCACCGGTGGCGGCGTTGCTCGCCGGGACGGCGCTGGCGTTGGCCCGCACCTTCGACGTCCCCGAGCTGTTCCTGGGCACCGCCACGGCGGGCCGGGCGGATCCGGCCCTGAGCGGGGTGCTCGGCTGTTTCGTCAACCCGCTGCCGGTGCCTCTGGTGGACCTGCGGCGACTTCCCCCGGCCGCCGTACTGGCGCAGGCCAGCGAGATCAGCATCCAGGCCCTCGACCACGGCCGGGTCCCGTTCGACGAACTGGTCCGGATCCTGCGGCCGGAGCGGGGCCGGCACCCCTGGTTCCAGGTCTGGTCGGTGCTTCAGCTACAGCGACCGTACGGCGCGTTCGCTCCCGGGCTCTCCTTCGCGCCGGTGCGGGTGCCGCCTCCCACCACCGCCATCGAGCTGATGTTCGACGTGACGCCGATGGCGGACTCCTCCTGGGAGGTCGTCCTGTACCGCCGCTGCGACGGCGTCACCGCCGAGCAGTTCCACCGGCTTCTCCTGGAGACCGACCGGGCGCTGGCCGAGCTGGTGGGAGCCCGTCACGCGGACCCGGTTGGCAAGGGTGAGAACGATGACTGCTGACGACTCGGCCCGGGCGATCCGAGTGGAGCGGGTACGCCGCTACTACAAGCTGGTGGACCAGGGGAAAACGGCCGAGCTGGTGGCGCTCTTCTCGCCGGACGCCGTCTACCACCGGCCCGGGTACCCGACCATAACGGGACGGGAGGAGCTGTCGTGCTTCTACGACGGGGAGCGGATGATCCGGGAAGGACGGCACACGATCAGCACCCTGATCAGCTCGTCGGTGGAGGTCGCGGTGCACGGGCAGTTCCACGGCGTCCTGCGGGACGGCCGGGAGGTCGCACTCCGCTTCGCGGACTTCTTCACCTTCACCGAGGCGAACACCTTCTCGTGCCGGCGTACGTTCTTCTTCACCCCGCTGGTCTGACCGCCTCCACCGGGCGGGACGTCCTCGGGGTGCCGTGCGAGGTCATCCCGGACCCGCAGACCGGCACTCCCCTGGTGGTGCCCGCGACCCGCGCGCTCGACCCGCCGGCTCGTGCACGTTCACCTCGCGGTAATCGCCTGGACCGGGCAACGGCTCGCCGCCTCGTGCACGGCGTCGTGCCACTCGGCGGAGGGCTGGTCGTCGAGCAGAACGACCTTCCCGTTGACGTCGTCCTGGTCGAAGAGCTCCGGCAGCGCGAGGGCGCACTGCCCGGAGCCGACGCAGTTGTCGCTGTTGACCGTGATCCGCATGTGCCTCTCCCCTTTCACCAGGTGACCGGCAGCTCGTGTACGCCGTAGACGCTGACGTCCGTCTTCAGCCGCACCTGCTCCGGCGGGACGGCCAGCGCCAGCCGGGGGAAGCGCTGGAAGATCGCCGGCAGCGCGGCCCGCATCTCCATGCGCACCAGGTTCTGCCCGAGGCACTGGTGAATGCCGTACCCGAACGCCATGTGCCCCGCCGTCCTGCGGTCGAAGTCGAGCCGGTCCGGCTCGGCGAACCAGCTCGGATCCCGGTTCACCGCGGGCAGCGAGATGGTGATCGACTCGCCGGTCCGCAACAGGTGCCCCTCGAACTCCACGTCCTCCAACGGGGTACGCGGCACCCCGAAGTGGAAGATCGTCAGGTACCGCAACAGCTCCTCGACCGCGTTGCCGATCAGCTCTGGATCGGCCCGAAGCCGGGCCAGGTGCTCCGGATGCGACAACAGGGTGAACGTGCTCAACCCCAGCGAGCCCGCCGTGGACTCGTGGCCGGCGGTCAGCAGCAGCACCCCCACACCGGCGATCTCCTCGGCGTCGAGCGTGCCCTCCGCCGCCAGCATGCTCAGCAGGCCGCCGGTGTCGACGTCGCGATCCTTGGTCAGCTGCCGCAGCAACGCGTACAGCGCGTCCATCGCCCGCGCAGCCGCCTCCGCGTCGGCCTCCAGGCTGAACAACGTCGCGCTGTTGCGCTGGAACTCCGCCCGCTCGCGGTAGGGCACCCCCAGTAGCGCGCAGATCGCCAGCGACGGCACCGGCAGCGCGAACAGCGAGACGAGGTCGGCCGGCGGCCCGTGCGCCTCCATCACGGTGAGCTGGTCGTCGACGATCCGATCCAGCAACGGCCGCATCTCCTTCATCCGCCTGGCGGTGAACTTCCCGGCCAGCTGCAACCGCAGCCGGGTGTGCTCCGGGGCGTCCATGTCCACCAACCAACCGGGCAAGGCCGGCGCCCCGAAGAACGGGTCCGCGCTCGGCCGCGCCACCGGCGCCCGCTTGAACTCCGACCGGGCGCTGAACCGCTGATCCGACAGGATCTTTCTGGCCAGGCCGTGATCGGTCACCAGCCAGCCCTCATGCCCGTCCGGATACACCATCGGCCGGATCGGCGCGTCCTCCCGGTACTCCGCCAACTCGACGGGCGGGTCGAACGGAGTGACCCGCGCCGTGGGCAGTCGTACTGGCTTCATACCCCCACCTCCTGTTTCAGGAACTCGGCCAGGCGAAGCACCCCGGCGTCGATCTGGTCGATGTCGAGATAGCTGCACGACAGACGCAACTGCTCCTCGCCTCCGCCGCCGAGATAGAACTGGGCCATCGGGGTCCAGAGCACGCCGTACCTGCTCGCCGACGTCTCCAGCAGGTCGGCGTCCGCCGGGACCGGCAGGTGCATCCGGACGAAGAACCCGCCGCCCGGGTGGTTCCAGCTCACCCGGCTCGACCGCACCTCACCGAGGCATGAGTCGAGCGCCCCGATCAGGTGGTGGAGATTGCGTTGGTAGAGCTCGGACTTGCGCCTGGAGAGTTCACGCAGGGAGCGGCCGTGTTCCAACAGCATGCCCGCGATCACCGCCTGGCAGAGCGGTGAGGTGTTCACCGTGACCACGGTCTTGATCGCGGCGAGTTCGTCGGCGAGCACCCTCCCGGTGTCGCCCACCCGCTGGTCCGCGACCACGTACCCGACCCGCGCGCCCGGAAAGCACACCTTGGCGAATGTGCCGATGTGGATGACGCGGCCGCCCGAGTCCAGCGCCTTGAGCGGCGGCAACTGCGCGTCGCCCGCGGCCGTGAACGCGTACGCGTTGTCCTCCACGACGTAGAAGTCCTCGCGCTCAGCGAGCGCGAGCAGTTCCATCCGCGCCGCCAGGGTCATCCGGCTGCCGCCGGGGTTGGAGAAGTCCGGTGCGACGTAGCACGCGCGCAGCCGCCTACCCGCGCGCCGGGCCTCCCGGCACGCCGTCGCGAGCGCGTCGAGGTCGATGCCCGCTGGCGTCTCACCGATCGCGACACACTCGAGGTCGAGCAGCCGGGCCGCCCCGGTTATCCCGACGAAGCAGGGATTCGCCACCGCGAGCACGTCCTCGCCGGACCGAAACAGCGCACGCAGCACCAGCAGCATGCCCTCCTGGGCGCCGACCGTGATCACGATCGCCGTCGGGTCCGCCTCGATCTCCTGGTCGTGGCGCAGGGCGTCGGAGACGATGTCGTTGATGAGCCCCCGCCCGGGGCCGTACTCGTAGAGCAGCCGCCGCGCCCGCTCAGGTGTGCGGCCCTCGCCGCGCAGGTGGTCCAGGAAACGTTCGATGTAGCGCTGGACGTCGAGGTCGGTAAGGAACTCCGGGTGCGGTGCGCCCGGGGCGAAGGAGATCGCGTCCGGGTATCTGTCCATCACCTCGTTGAGGAACCCGAGCGATCCCAGCAGCGGATCCCGCAGCGACGAGTGCAGGGATGCCTCGTCCAGCCCGGCGATGGTCATCGGACCGATCCCGACCGCTGCCAACGCCGCTCGACCTTGGCCAGAACATCGCCGCTGTACGCCCTGAGCACCTGAACGTGTGCGAACTCGGCCAGATACTCCCGAAACACCTCCAGCGGCTCCTCTGCGAGCGTCAGCATCCGCCGGTTCGCGGCCACGGCCGGGGCGCTGAGCTCCCGCACGGCGCGGTCGATGGCCGCACGCATGTCCTGCGGCGCGACGACCTCGTCGCAGAGCAGCCGACCCTGGGCGGTCGCCGCGTGGATTTTCTGTCCGCCCAGGACCACCTGGCGGGCGAGCCGTGCCCCGGTGAGCCTGGTGAGCCGGAGATTGCCCAGCCCTGGCACGATGCCCTCCTCGGCCGCCGGAAGGCTGAGGTATGCGTCGGCCTCGGCGATCACGCGGTCGAGCACGAGCAGCAGCTGCATGCCACCACCGATGGCGAACGAGTCGACCGCACCGATCCACGGCTTCACCACGGTGCGATCCGACCAGGCGCCCGCCGCCGGGTCGACGAGCAGGCCCCGGTACATCTTGTTGATGTAGCCGAGTTCCCTGCCCATCAGGAACTCGAGGAACGGGATTGCGCCGTTACGCAGGTCCTTGAGGTTGATGCCCGCACTGAACACCCGCTTGCCCCGGTAGCGGGGGTGATCCACCTCCCCGCCGCGCAACACCCCGACGCGCACCTGATCGTCCAGCAGGGCCAGGTCGACCGCTGTCTCCAGGTCGGCGATCAACCCGGCGTCCTCGGCATTGAGACAGTGGGCGTTGCGAAAGGTGATCTCGGCCGCGTCACCCTGCCGTTCGATCAGGGCGGCATCCAGCTCCACCACGCCCGTACGCCGGAAACCCTCCAGCAACTGCAGCGCCCGCGGCGTGGGCCTGAGCATCGCCTCGATCAGGTGGCTCCCGGCCGTGGCCGACCGCAGCACCGCGGCGCAGAAGATGCCCTGGTCGATCTCCCTGCCTTCCTTGTCCGCCTGGACCCGGTCCAGCTCGGCTGCCATCTGCGCCGCCGACGGCACAAGCCCCGGGAACCGCTCGGCCGCCGCGGCCACCAACACGGGCAGCCGCAGATAGCTGGTGCGGCGGTCGGTGAGCAGATCGTAGAGGGCCTCCACGTGCCGGGAGAGGAACGCGCGGCGCGCGGTCCGGCAGGCGGTGAGCACATCGTCGGCTACCCGCCGTTGCGCGGGGTCCCGCTCGGCCTTCGCGGGTAACCCGGTCAGCACGTCCTCTCCGGCGGCGGCGAATTCGGCCAGCGCCCGCGCGTCGTCGTCGAGCACGCCGGTGAAGCTCGGGGCTGCCACGTCCCACGCGGGGGCACGGTTCGCGATCACGACCCGGCCCCCACAGCCAGCCGCCGCAGTTCCCGATCACACGCGGCCAGGTGCACGCCGAGCGCGTCGTCGTACTCGGCGGCGGGGGCCTCGAGCAGCAGTTGCCTGCGCACCGCAAGTTCCTGGTCGGACACGCGGCCCATCAGCACGATCGCGGTATGGACCGCGGTGTCGAGGTCCTCGTTGACCTGGTCGACCAGTCCGAGTTCGGAGGCCTTCGCCACCGAGATGTCCATTCCCCAGATCACGATCTGCCGGGCCCGGGCGACCCCGAGGTTCTGCACCAGCCGGTAGACCGACATCCCCGGCCAGAAGTGTCCGTCGTTCACCGGCAGCACGAGCACCAGGTCCGGCGCGCCGATGCGGAAGTCGGCCGCCAGCAACAGGTCCAGTGCGGGGCCCCCGCAGGGGCCGCTGGCGACAACGACGTTCGCCGCGGGGAGCCGCTCCAGCCTGCGGACCGCCCGCTCCCACCGGTTGACGTCGCGGATGCCGACCGCGCCCGGCCACATCCGGCTCTCCGCGCGGGCGCCGTCGAGCCGCAACACGACGACGGTCCGCTCGGTGTACTTCTCCACCTCGTCGCAGACCGCGTTCACCGCGGCGGTCAGCTCCGCGAGCGGTCGGGTCACGTCGACCTTCAGTGTGAGTCCGAGCCCGTCGGACACCCGCGCCAGTTCGAGATTGTCGCTCATCGCGGCGGCCCTCCCTTCCGTCACCAGGCCACCAGGGCCATCTCAATGGTTGATCCGGGCCCCATCGTCATCAGGACGCCGTAGTCGCCGTGCGCCGTGGTCTGCTCGGCGAGCAGCCGCTGGTACGAGAAGAGAAAGGACCCGCTCGACACATTCCCATGATCACGGAGGACGCCGGTCGTGTGCCGCACGTCGTACCGGGAGAGCCCGAGGTTCGCACGCACGGAGTCGATCACCTTCTTGCCGCCGGAATGGATGACCCAATGCGATATGTCGGAACGTCGGAGCCCCATTTCGCCGAGCAGTTTCTCCAGTGCGAGCTCGGCGTGCGCACCGACCACGTACGGCACGTCCTGGTCGAGGAAGAAGCTGAACTTGCCGTGGTCGTCATCCCAGTCGTAACGCATCGCGTCGACGGCCTCGGGAATGATGCAGCTGGAGAAACGCATCAGCGCGGGCCCGGTTGGCGCGCTGCCACCCGACCGCACCGCCACTGCGGCCGCGCCGTCGCCGAACAGACTGTTGACCACCGAGGAGCGCATCGTGCCGTCGAAGACGTACGCGGCCGAACACGCCTCTATGCAGACCATGAGCGCCAGCTCACCCGGGCGGGCTCCCGCCCAGCCGGCCACCGCGGTCAAGGCGTTCAAGCCCGCGTTGCACCCCATGCCCACCACGTCGAGACGTGAGCAGTGCACGCTGATGCCAAGCTCTTTGATCAGCAACGCGGAGAACCCGGGTGTGAGCAGTCCGGTCGACGAGACGCAGCAGAGGTAGCGGACGTCGGCGAGCGTCGCGCCGGCGTCCTTGAGGCACGCCTCGACGGCTTCTCTCCCCATCGCCAGGCCGTTCGTGAGGTGTTTGCGCAACAGGGTGCCCTGCGTCTCCACCGACCTCGAGCCATCGGGCCCGAGCGGCGGCAGTGTGAGCCCGCGGCGTTCGATCGCACTGTTGAGGAATACCGATTCTATCCGCGGGTCGACAATTTCGAACTCGTCCAGCAGCTCACGCTGACTGTATGACGTCATCGGCACCGCGGTGCCGACCCCCACAATGCGGGGGGAATCAACCCGAACTTCTACCGCCAAGCTCACAGTCCTGTTCCTTCCGATGAGGTCGGATCGGGCTACACTCGTCGTCGTGTCCGACGGAGTGCGTTATGACAAGGACGGCCACGTCGCTGTGGTGACCCTTGACCGGCCCGAGGTCCTCAACGCCATGAACCTGCGCATGCACAAGGAACTCGCCCGGATCTGGAGCGATTTCGAGGCCGACGACGACATGTGGGTGGCCGTGCTTACCGGCGCGGGAAGCAGGGCCTTCTCCGTCGGCCAGGACCTGAAGGAGCTGGCCGAACGGGTGCGGGCGGGCACGGCGGGCACGGCGACCTTCGGCAGTCGCGACAAGCCCGGTTGGCCTCGGCTGACCGAGCGGTTCGATCTGACCAAGCCGGTGGTCGCCAAGGTCCACGGGTACGCGATGGGCGGTGGCTTCGAGCTCGCGCTGGCCTGCGACATCGTGATCGCGTCGACTGACGCCACCTTCGCGCTGCCCGAGGCCAAGCTCGGCCTGATGGCGGGCGCGGGCGGCCTGTTCCGGCTGAGCAGGCAGCTACCGTGGCGCACCGCGATGGGCCATCTGTTGACCGGCCGGCCGATGACCGCGCAGCGTGCCTTCGAACTCGGCCTCGTCAACGAGGTGGTGCCCGCCGACGAACTCGACGCGTGCGTCGACGGGTGGGTCGCCGACATCCTGCGCTGCGCTCCACTGTCCGTTCGGGCGATCAAGGAAGCCGCGACGAAGTCGGTCACCATGCCACTGGAGACCGCCTTCTCAACTCGGTTCCACTGGGAGGAACGACGGATGCACAGCAGGGACGCCGTCGAGGGGCCGCTCGCGTTCGTGGAGAAGCGCGAACCGCGATGGGAGGCTCGCTGACCGCGCATCAGCCGAGATAGTCTTCCGCGCCGCCCTCGCGAACGGTGTCCAGCGTGAAGCAGTGAAAGCCACCGCCGAACAGCCGCCGATGGCGATGTCGGACCGGCACGACGGTGAACCCGTTGCGCTCCAACGTGCGCGCGAGCTCCGGGCAGGCATCGTTGACCAGAACCGTCTCCGGGTCGACGGAGAGCACGTTGAGGTCGATGAACGGACTGGTGAGGATCAGATCATCGTCGTCGTACCGGGGAAAGTTGTCGCCCTCCGGCTCGGGGGCGACGATGTGGTCCCACCGGCGTAACGCCTCGGGAAGTCTTTCCATGACCGCTGCGGACCGCACCAGCAGTGTGCCCGGCCGTAACGCCAGCACCATGCTGTCGATGTGGCTGTCGCTGAGCTGGTGCACCCGGTGGACGCGGAATCGTCCTTCGAGGTGCCGCTCCAGCCAGTCGCACGCCAGCGCGTGGTTGGCCGTCGAGATGTTGGCGACCAGGTCGCGGCCGAGCCGCAGGCACTGCGCGCCGTCGAACATCATCTCGAACCCCACGTCGCACGAAGACGGCTGCGGGTTCTCGATCGGTTCGGTCGGTCCGCCGGCGGTGCTGGTACGAACGTAGGACAGGTCGAAGGACGCGTCGGTCATCAGCGGGCGCGGCATTACCGTCCACCGCGCGCCCCGCCGGAAGTACTCGGCGAAGATCGGCTTGAGCAGCTGCGTCTCGAAGTACCGTGAGCGGATCATCGGCGGTGTCTCGATGATCTCGTCGCCCAGGATCAGCGTGTTGTCCCGCACGTTGAGCGGCGGGGCGACGGCCGCGGACCAGGCGGGCGTCGTGACCTCCACGGTGGACAAGTCCAGGCCGACCGGCCGGTGGACGGTCACCGCGAGGGACTCCAGGGTCTTGCTCATCTCTTCGAGGTCTTCGCACAGCTCGACGACGTACCGCTGTTTGATCGGGACTCGGCCGGGTTCGCGCGCCGGGGCGGTGCCGGCGCGGGCCGACAGGCGGGGGTAATACCACTCGGTCCGGAACGACTTGTTCTCCCTGATGTTGTCGTGGAAAAACAGGTCGAACGACAGCTCGCGTTCATGTGAAACGTAGTTCTCAGCCGAGCCGACGATCACTTCTTTGAGGGGCGACCACTCATCAAAGCTGTTGAGCTGCATGCGCTTCCCCCAATGCCGCATTTGATTCGCCCGCGCCGGCCGTGCCAGCACAGCAATCAAGTCGTACCGCAAATTCTGCGGAGGCGCAAGGCGCTACCTGGAAGACGTTTTTATCCAGACCCACAACCGGTGGAGTTCACCAGGACCCAATCATCATAGTAAATGTGATCTATGTCACATCGCTTCGCCTGACGGGCCGTTTAGGTCTTCAGGTAGTGTCGCCAACAAGCCTCACCCATTCAGTCAGCTCAATCGGTACTGCGGGTTATGGACGAGGCCGAACGGGGACGAACGGGGGTTTTCGAGAGAAAAGATTTGGGGTTCGACGAGCAGGCCGGCTGCGGCGACGATGACCCGCGGCCCAGTCTTGGACATTGCGGCCCCTGGGATTCTTACTGCCTCAAACACAGGAGCGGTGAAGTATGCGCGCCGAACACGAGGACGACCCTGTCTACGATCGGTTCCAGTTTCTGATGAACGCTCCCGCGTTGTTCAACGCGATGGCCACCTCCGTCGAGTTGAGGATCTTCCATTTCCTTGCCGACCGGACCGAGGCGACCTTCGACGAGATCCGCGAATTCACGAACCTCCCGCGTCATCAACTGCGCGTCCTGCTGCAGGCCGTCTGCTCGACCGGTCTACTCGGCAGGCGGGACGGCCGGTACGTCAACTCGGACGTCGCCCGAAATCTGCTGGCCTCCGACGACGAGGACAGCTGGGCGCATGTCGTTGTCGGTTGGAAGGAGGTCTACTACCCTGCCTTCGCCCAGATGACGAAGGCCCTGCGGGCGGGAACCAACACGGCGCTCGACGCCTACCCCGGTGACGAACCCACGCTCTACCAGCGGCTTTCCCGAAACCCCGAGCTTGAGGCGGTGTTCCACCGCGCGATGAGCGCCTTCACGCTGCGCTCGGTCGACGCGCTGGTCGAGCGGCCCGAGTTCGCCGAGGTGCGGCATCTGCTCGACATCGGCGGCGGTGACGGCACGACCTCGATCCGACTGGTGGCGCGTCACCCCCAGCTCAAGTCGACGATCTTCGACATCCCCAGCGTGTCCAGGCTCGCCGACGGCAAGACGACCCCGCTGGCGGACCGGGTCGACCTGCTGCCCGGCAACATGTTCACCGACGAATTCCCACTCGGTCCCGATGCCGTCCTCTTCAGCCACGTGCTGGAGATCTTCTCCGACGAACAGATCCTGGCGATGCTGAAGAAGGCGTTCGACGTCCTTCCGGTCGGCGGACGCGTGTTCCTCTATGGCTACAACGTGTCCGACGACGAGACCAGCGGCATCTTCTCGGCACGACTCGGCCTCTACTTCAACGTTCTCGCCAGTGGGCAGGGCATGGCGTATCCGGCAACGGACTACGAAGGCTGGTTGAGTCAGGTGGGCTTCCGTGACGTGACGACGGTCCGCGGTCTTCCTTTCGAGCACGGCCTCAGCATGGGAACCAAGTAGCACGCGGGCACAAAAACCGGCGCGGAATCCCGAAAGGCTCTCCACATGCTTCTCGAGAATGCTCTCGCTCACTACTACCCGCAGGTCCAGGACGCACTTCGCGCGCTGCTCGGTAAATCGGAGTCGAACGAGTTCTCGCCCGGTGCCGAGTTGCCCGAACTGACGCCCCCGGTACGCGAGTACCTTTCGGCTTCGGAGCTGATGCACAGTCAGATAGGGCAATACCGCGGCAAGAACCTCACGCTGCTGGACCTCACGCGCAATCCCGGCACGATGACGACCAAGACGTTCGCCTCGCTGGTCATCGTCGCCCGCGCGGTCCGGTACATCCAGAGCACCGGTGAGCGGGTCACCATCGTCACGCCGTCCTCCGCCAACAAGGCGGTCGCCATGCGCGACGCGGTGCTGCGGGCGCTCAACGCCGGCCTCGTCACGGCCGACCAGCTCAACGTGGCGGTCGTCGTACCGGCCGGCTCGGTGCACAAGATGCGCGCGTCCGAGCTGCTCACCGACCCGTACCTCCGGGCACGCAACCCGATCGCGGTGTACCGCGGTGAGGTGGCGGGCACCGTGAAGACGATCGCCCGGAACATGATCGACAAGCACGGGGGCAGCCTGGAGAAGAGGGCGAAGACCAACCTCTGGTACACGCTTCAGCTGGAGAACTACCTGGCTGCGGACGTGGTGCGCGCGCTGGCGGAGGCCGAGTTCTTCGCGCCCGACGCGGACGAGCCGCGGCTGCACGTGCACGCCGTGTCCAGCGCGTACGGGCTGCTCGGACACGCGTACGGCCGGGAGCGGTTCGGCGGGGCCGGACTGCCGTCGCGGTACTTCCTCGTCCAGCACCTGGCCGCGCCGGACATGGTGATCAGCCTGTACCACAACGGCGAGTTCGACCCGGGCCACGCGCCCGACTACTCCTACGATCCGGAGTCCGGTCGCTACGTCCAGCGGCAGGACCCACGCTTCCCGGCGGTCACCTTCGATCCGCGGGAGACGCTGGACCCCACCTTCTACACCAGAACCCCGGTCACCTCACCCCGGATGAACACGCTGATCCACCACCAGGGCGGCGGCGGGGTGGTCGTCTCCCTCGCCGAGTGCCTCGAGCGTTACGGCCAGGTACGCGCCCTGCTGGGGAACGCGGGTATGCACGTTCCGGCGAATCCGACGGCGATCCGCGAGTGGTCGTTGATCATGGCGATGACCGGGATCCTGAACGCGATCGACCGCGACCTGGTGCCGGAGAACGACATCGTCGTGCACGGTTCCGGCAGCTACTCGGTCGGTAGTTTCGACGAGCTGACCCTGCGCGACATGCACGAGGTCGACACCGACGACGACTCGCTCAAGAACGTCCTGCTCGACGCCACCGAGCTGTGACCTCCACCGCCGCTCCCCGAGGAAGGGACCGTCCCCGATGCGCCTGAACAGCTACGACGACTTCTCGCCGCTGAGGGAGGTCATCCTCGGATCGGCGACGAACTACGTCGAACGCGTCCAGGACCTGTCGTTCGACATGTTCGTCAGCGACAACCTCACCGGCGCCAAGGGCTACTACCCGAGCATCACCGACTGGTACGACGGTGCTTCCCGCGCCACCCGGAACGAGCCACGGCTGCTCGCGATGAAGAGGCGTTTCCTCGGCGAACTCATTGAGGACATCGAGGGCGTCGCCGCCCTTCTCGACTCCCTGTCGGTGACGGTGCTCAGGCCGATGCCGCTCGACCCGGATCCGAAGGACGTGGCGACGCCCGCCTGGTCGGCGCCGGTCACTCCGCCGCTGAACGTACGGGACAACACGTTGATCCTCGGCGACGAGATCATCGAGACGCCGCCGACCCTGCGCGCCCGGTACTTCGAGACGCAGTTCCTCAAGCCGATCTTCATGGAGTACTTCCGGCAGGGCGCCCGCTGGACCACGATGCCCCGGCCGATGATGACCGACGCATCGTTCGACCCGGAGAACGTCGCGAACGCGGCTCCCAACATCGAGGTGCCGGTGAATCCGCAGCCGTCGGCGTACGACGTCGGCCCGGAGATCATGATTGACGGCGCGAACTGTCTCCGGCTCGGCCGCGACCTGATCGTCAACATCTCCAATGCCAACCACGCGCTGGCGTGCGACTGGCTGGAACGGCACCTGGACGGGCGGTTCCGGGTCCACCGGATGCACAAGCTGACCCAGAGCCACATCGACAGCGTGGTCCTTCCGCTGCGGCCGGGCACGCTGCTCATCAGGTCCGAGCGGGTGCTGGACTTCCTGCCGGAGCAGCTACGCAAGTGGGACGTGATCGTCGCGCCGGTCCCGGACGTGAGCGACTACCCGCAGTACGACAACGATTTCCCGATTCCCGCCAGCCCGTACATCGATCTCAACCTGCTCTCGATCGACGAGAACACGGTTCTGGTAAACGACGCCTGCAAGACCCTGATCCAGGTGCTGGAGGAAAAGAGGTTCACGGTAGTACCGGCGCGGCACAGGCATCGCCGTCTTTTCGGCGGCGGCTTCCACTGCTTCACCCTCGACACCGCCCGGACCGGCGGCGCCGAGGACTACCTCAGCTAGGAGGCTTCATGGCTGTCCTCGACTGTGCGTCCACCCTCTCCGAGGCCCTGCTGGAGCACGATTTCGCGCCGTTCTTCGGCACACCCTGCGGCATCCTGGCGCCGCTCTACGGCCGACTCGAAGCCGCCGCTAACCTGTGGACCGTGTCGCGCGAGGACAACGCGGTCGGTGTCGCCGCCGGTGCCGCGATGGCGGGGAAGAGCCCCGTCGTCCTGATGCAGAACTCCGGCCTCGGTCAGTCGGTGAACGCCATCGCCTCACTCATCGTGCCGTACCAGATTCCGATGTTGCTCGTCGTCAGCATGCGCGGCGCACCTCCGGATTTCACCACTGAGAACATCGTCATGGGACGGCTGACCGAACCGATACTCACCCAGGCCGGAATCCCGACCGCCCACCTCGACGAGGAGAACCTCGCCGCACAGGTCGGCTGGGCCCATGGCCTCGTCGTCGAGCGCCGCCAACCGGCTGCGCTGCTCGTTCCCCCGGCGCTGTTCGGGTGGCGGGCATGAACAAGACAGCAGCCGTCCGTGCGGTGATCGAAGCAACGTCCGCCGAGCCGATCATCTTCACCACCGGGTATTCGAGCCGGATCGCCAAGCACTTGGCCAACCGACCGAACCACTTTTACATGACCGGCAGCATGGGACTGGCGGCCTCGATCGGCACCGGCATCGCGTTGTCGTCAGGCCGACGCGTCGTCGTTGTAGACGGTGACGGGGCACTGGCCATGAACCCCGGCTGCCTCATCACCGCCGGCGCGTTCGTCCACCTCCCCCTTTTCCACCTCGTCCTCGATGACGGTCAGTACGAATCCACTGGAGGTCAGGAGGTCCCGTCGCGGCGCGTCAACTTCACCGGGCTCGCCGAAGCCGCCGGATACTCCGACGTCTGGCACGTCGATGACCTGAACAAGTTCAGGGAGTTGCTGCACAGCGAACTGCCCGGGTGCGCGACCCCCACATTCGTGCACTGCGAGCTCACCGAACGGGACGAGCCCGGTCCGCCGCCTAGGATCGAGGCCGACCTCTCGCAACACCAGCTCGGGTTCAGCGGCCATCTCGCCTCGTGCCGGGACCGGCCGACGACGCCACGCCAGCCGATCGACGATTCGGCCACCTGAGGTTTCGGGAAAGGACGTACTTCCATATGACCTTGACAGTGGCCCGTCCGTGGTTCGGCTCCGGGTCGGAGCCGAACCAGAAATTTGACTGGGCCAGGGTGGCCGAGACGATCGTGACTGAGATGCGCGGGGTGTCCATGGGCGGCTACCCGGTCGCCGTGGAGCCTGTCGTGGTGCCGCCCGAGTCGTACCGGGAACTGCTCAAGGCGACCGTGCAGCTCCTTGACCTGCAACGCCGGGCCGTGACCTACCTGGCACCCGATGCGGCCGGACGGATGGCTGCGCTCGGGTTGGACCCGCGATTGCATCCACGTGACATCGAGGACGATGCCTTCGAGCTGCGGTACTGCGCCGAGATGGGGCGCGCGGACGTGTTGATCGCCGAGGACGGCCCCCGGTTCCTAGAGTTCAACGTCGGCGCCAGCTTCGGGGGCATGGTGCAGTTCGACGTCCACCGCCGGGCCTGGCAGCGACTCAGCGCCGAGGCCGGCGGGCCCAAGCTGTCCAGTCCTGACCCGTTCGCGCTGTACGCCCGGCTGATCGGGCGCATCTGCGCGGAACTGGGGATCGATCCGGCGGCACTGCTCGTCGGCAGCATCGAGGACCCTAGTGTGAGCGACCGCTTCTTCGAGATCCAGGTCGAGCGGCTGCGGGAGCACGGCGTACCGACCCGGTTCGTGCGGCTCGACCAACTGCTCGACGCCCTGGGTCCACCCGCGACGCTCGCGGGGCTGCTCGGTCTGGTCCACGTGTGCGAGAACGAGGCACAGGCCTCGGGCTGGAGCCTCTCCGCGCTGGTCACGGCGCTGCGGTCGGGTCTGCGGATGTTTCCGTCGCAGACCACCCGCCTGGTGGACTCCAAGAAGGTGCTCGCCCTGCTCTCGGAGGGACTGCCGTGGATGTCCGCCGAGGAGCACGCGTTGGTCGAACGGTTCGTTCCGTGGAGCAGGGTGATGGGCGACCGGTGGGTCTGGTGGCGGGGAAAGCGTTTCGAACTGCCGCGACTGGTGATCGAGCGGCAGGAACTGTTCATACTCAAGGGCGCCTCGGGATTCTCGTCGGAAGAGGTCCACTTCGGCACCCGCACCGCTCCCGACCGGTGGGTGGAACTGGTCGACTCTGCCGTGACGTCGGAGTACTACGTAGTCCAGGAGATCGTGCCGGTGGTACGCCATCCGGTGCGGGTGATGCTCGATGAGTCCGGCGAGACGGAGGTGGTCTCCGCCAATTCGGTGCTGAGTCCGTTCAGCATCGGCGGCGAGGCCACCGGTTGCCTGGTTCGGTTCGACCGGGCGACCGAGCCCGGTGCGATCACGGTGCGGTCCGGTGCCAGGCTCGCGTGTCTGTTCCCGAGTCCGGTCTGAAGGGCGGCGAAGCCGCTACGTCGGGTACGACGTCGAGGCCGGGCAGATCGGGCCCGGTGGTGGGAGAGCCGATGAACGCTCGCAGCTTGACGTACGGATGGCGAAACAGCGCCCGGCCATGGGTCGTGGGTGCGCACCACATGGTCGACGCGATACGCAGCAGCCGCCCCCAGGTGACCGAGTCGGTACCGGCCGCAGGCGGGCCGACGCTTGCCTACGCGGGGCTAACCGAGGGGCTCAGCTACGTCCTTCCCTTCCTGGAACAGCGGCGTGGGCCGACCGGGCAGCACCGACGGCACGCCGCCTCCTGGGCGGACATCTTCGCCGGGCGGTCCGTACCAACGGCGGACATCCTCGCCGTAGGCTGTCCCTCCGGCAGGGTGCCGCCCGAGTCGGTGCCACGGAGCCTGCTCCTGCCGCTGCGGATCACGCTGGTGGTGCCGCTCGACGAGGATACGACCGCGGTGCTGCGACGGGTCTCCCGCAAGGCCCGTCAACAGCATGCGCGAGAGTTACGGTCGCGCTCCCGCAGCCTCGAAGTCGCGACGCTGGACCGGGACTTCGATCTGTTCTACGACCGCATGCACATGCCAACCATGCAGCGGCGGCACGCGTCCGCGACGAGGACGGAGTCCCGGGCGACCGCGCGCCAATGCCTCTTCCGCGGTGGGGCGCTGTTATTCCTGCGCGAGTCGGGGGAGCGGGTAGCCGGCCTGCTGTGCCGACAGGAGCACGGCGTGCTCGTCATCCGGCTGGCCGGGGTACGGGAAGGCGCCGATGAGCCGTACCGGTCCGGCACGTACATGGCCCTCTACATCCTCACTCTCCAGTGGGCGGCCGACCACGGGTTCACCCGGGTTGATCTCTCCGGCTGCGAACCGTTCCTCAGCAAGGGGATCTTTCAGTTCAAGCGAAAGCTGCATCCCGAGGTCACCCTCCCTAACAACCATTTCGCGGGCAAGCGCCTCTGGTTGCACATCCGCCGCGACAGCCCCCCGGTCCGGGACTTCCTGGTTGCCAACCCGATGCTGGTGCACTCCCCCTGCGGTGGCCTCGACGCCGTCTACTTCCATGACGCGCAACGGCCGGCGCGGGCCGATCTGCGGTGGGAAGCGCCGGGAGTACGCGGCGCACGGCTGGTCGACCTGGACGCGTTCATGGCCGGCGAGCCGGCCACCGGCGAGACCGTTGCGCTCCGGACCGGTAGCGGTGACGTATGACCGGACAGATCGCGGTGACCGGCCGGCCCAGCGGCACCCCGGGGGGCGATCCTCTGGTCCGTCTCGGCGTCGTGGTGCTCCCGGAGTACGGGTGGCCGCAGACGCGGCGGATCTGGTGCGCGGCCGAGGAGTGGGGGTTGCACCACGCCTGGACCTTCGACCACTTCTCGTGGCGGTCGCTGCGGGGCACCCCGTGGTACGACTCCCTGACCACGCTGACCGCGGTCGCGGCCGTGACAGGGCGAATCAGGTTGGGCACGCTCGTCGCGTCGCCGAACATCCGTCACCCGGTGCCGATGGCCAAGCAGGTGATGACCCTGGACGAGATCTCCGGCGGGCGGTTTGTCCTGGGCATCGGGGCGGGGGCGGCGGACGGTGCGGACGCGCGGGTGATGGGTGCGGTCGAGGGCGTACGACGGGGCGATCGGTTCGAGGAGTTCGTGACCCTCACCGATGGGCTGCTGCGCCAGTCGCGTACCACCTTCCATGGGGCGTATTACCAGGCGGTGGAGGCGGACATGGTGCCCGGTTGCGTGCAACGTCCGCGGGTCCCGTTCGCGCTCGCGGCAAGTGGGCCGCGGGGCTTGCGGCTCGCTGCCCGGTTCGCCGAGACCTGGGTGACGATCGGGGACGCCGCTCGGCCCGGGGAGCGATCCGAGGCGGACGGGTGGGAGGTGCTTCGGCGTCAGATCGGGCAGCTGGCCGTCGCGTGTGAGCGGGCCGGGCGGGATCCGGGCCACATCGGCAAGCTGGTCAACGTGAGCAGGGTGGTGCCGGATCCGTACGCGTCGGTAGAACGCTTTGTCGACGTGGTCGGGCGCTGCCACGAGTTGGGTTTCACCGATGTCGTGGTCAACCATCCCCGCCCGGCCGGGATCTTCCACGGCGATCCGGACACGTTCGAGTACGCGGTACGGCAGGCGCTGGCCGTCTTCGCCCGGGGCGGGGCGTAGCGCGGCCCGCCGGCCACGTCCCTCGGGGCCGCCGGTCAGTGCTCGGAGCGCCTGCCCGAGGGCGCGTCGGCTGCCGTCTGGATGTGGACGAGATGGTCGCCGGCGGATGTCCGGTAGTAGAGAACGGACCGCCCGGAGCGGCGACGCTGGACCAGCCGGGCGTCGAGGAGGATCTTGAGGTGGCGACCCACCGTGCCCAGTCCGAAGCCGCTCAGGGCGACGAGCTGGGTGGTGCTCCTCGGCGCGTTCAACTGGCTGAGCACACCGGCCCGGACCGGGCCGAGGAGCGCACCGAGTGCCCAGGGCGCCATGGCCTGCTCTGCTTCGGCGAGCAGGCCATGGCAGGGGTACACCACCGCGTACCGGTGCGGTTGGTCCCAGGCCACCCAGCCGCGCTGGGCCGTGGTCGGGATGAGCAGCAGCTGCGCGCCGGCGAGGTCGCGTGGCGGGTTCTCGTACGTGTTGATCTGTAGTCGTCCGTCGCCCAGCCAGCGCATCCCCTGCCGCATCCCGCTCAGCGCGGCGGCCCAGCCTCCGACGCTGATCTGTTGGGTTCGGGACACGATGTCGGCCTCGAAGATCCGCCGTCGGTTCGGCCAGTCTGGTCGGACGGTGTGGCACCACACCCACTGCAGCAGGTCGGCGACCCGGTCCGGTAGGTCCGGTACGGCGAGCGTGGCGGGGACCGAGCCGCCCAACGCGGTGGCCATCTCGGCGTGGGCGACCCCGGGCGGCGTCTGGCGGACCGATCGGAGCTCGTCGTGGAAGGTCCGGTCCTCCAGGCGCGGCGGCGGGCTCATGAAGTCAGGCATCCAGGTTGGCTTGACAACGTTGCGGACGAACAGGGCAACCACCGGATCGGCGGCAAGCCGCTGCCGATAGGCGGCCGTCTGGGCAGGTGAGTGAGCACGTCGTCCGAGGGCCGTAGCCCGCCCGTCCAGGAGGTGGAGGTTTGCGACGGTCTCGGCGAGGGCGGAAACGGTGAACCGGCTCTGCGCCAGAGTGTCCGTCCCGATCTGCCACACCCCCATATTTCGCCTCCTTGCGAAACTGTAGCTTCCCGCGTGCCCGAGATCGAGACTGCCGTCATGCGTACGTATGGTGAGCTGTTCCGGGTCCCGGAGTTCCGGCCGCTCTTCGCGGCCAGCGCCGTGCAGATCGCGGCGATGACGGTCAGCGGACTCGCGCTCAGCACGCTGGTCTACGCGGCGACCGGCTCGCCGTTGCTGGCTGCTCTGGCCCTGTTCGGCTCCTCCTTCGCCCAGGTGGTAGGCGCCACCACCCTGCTCTCCGCGGCAGACCGGTTACCACCACGGACCGCACTGGCCACGGTCGCGCTGCTATTCGCGGTGGGCACGCTCGGCATGGCGGCACCGCGAATGCCGATCCTGGGGATGTTTTTGATCATCTTCGGTCTGGGCCTGGTCAACTCGGTGACCGGCGGGGTGCGCTGGGGCCTGCTGGGCGAGATCGTGCCGGACGGCGGCTACATCCTCGCCCGATCCGTTTTCAACATGCTGCTCGGAGTGATGCAGATCAGCGGGTACGCCCTCGGCGGCGTCCTGGTCGCGCTCCTGTCGCCCCGGCAGGCGCTGCTGGTGAGCGCCGGCCTCTACCTCGTCGGAGCGACCATCGTGCGGTTCGGTCTCACCGCCCGCCCACCGCGGGCCACCGGACGGCCCTCAGTCCGCGAAACCTGGCGGGTCAACCGTCGGCTGTGGTCCCTGCCCGCCCGCCGCCACATCTACCTCGCGCTCTGGGTTCCCAATGGACTAATCGTGGGATGTGAGGCCCTGTACGTACCCTTCGCACCAACCTCCGCCGGTGTGCTGTTCATTGCCACTGCGCTGGGGATGCTGGCCGGCGACACCATCGTGGGCCGGTTCGTGCCCCGACGGTGGCGGACACGCCTGTTCACCCCGCTACGTCTGCTCCTCGCGGCCCCGATCCTCCTCTTCGTGCTTCCCTTGCCGGTACCGGTCGCGGCGCTCCTGCTGGCGGTGGCCGCCATGGGGTTCAGCGCGGGGCTGCTGCTACAGGACCTCCTCATCGCGCTGACCCCGGATGACGCCCGGGGCCAGGCGCTCGGGTTGCACACGTCCGGTCTGCTGACCATGCAGGCGGTGGGTGCGACGCTCGCCGGTCTTGTCGCGCAGTTCGTCCCGATCGGTACCGCGATCAGTGTCATGGCGGTCGCATCGCTGCTGGTGACGCTTGCCCTCACGCCCGCATTGCGGCAATCGGTGGTCGCCTCCCGGATCGAGAAGGTCGCTGCCTGAGCAGGTCTCCGACCGGTCGTCGCGCCGATCGAGAGACCTGGTCATGACGACGCAGACCCCGACCCGGCGTCAGTCGGCAAGCGGCCGGTGTAGCCACTTGAGCAGGTCCGGCGGAGCGAATCGCGCCGCGCGTCGGTGGTAGTGCTCAATCTCCTCCGGAGTGAGGAGTCGCCGGCCTTCGCCCGAACGCCCCTTGCGGAAAAATGCGGTGCGGTCGATGAAAACGCTGACGGTGTCCGGTGCCAGCACGTCGGCATGCCGACGCATCCGCTCGAAAGAAGCCGCCTCAACCAGCCCTGGCCACTCCTGCTCGGGTACGTCGATACCGAGCCGGGTGGCCAATCGGCGCATCTCGCCCGACAGATCGGACTGCAGGTCGTCATAGTGCACCAGCACCATGTTGTGCCTGTCCCGACGTGCCCACGCGTCGGAGAGGTGCCACATCACGCCGGGCAGAGAGTTCGAGTCCTGCCGCGGATCGCCGTCGCGGTCGATCCAGGCCAGCAGCCATTCGAGCGGCGGCGGTGTGGGGGCGGGCGGCTCGATCGGCTCGGACTGGCCGGTCAACTGCCGGATCCGGCGCCTGTCCAGGTTGCCGCTCTGATGATGACGGGACACCGCCGCGTCCAACGGGTGACGCGCGACCACCACGTAGGTGGCCCGGTCATCGAGCGGGATGCCGTCGAGCGGGGTGTGGGTCTTGATGATCCGTCGGTGCGACTGGGCGGCCAGCCGGGCAAGCACCTCCACACGCGGCTCCAGCAACCAATCGAGCCATGGTGAGAGCTGCGCCAACGGCACCGGCAGTTGTGGAGTACGCAGCACCAGTAGGGCACAGATCATCTGCATCCAGGTGGTACCGCTCTTCGGGCACGTGCTGATCACGATGTCGCCATCTCGGAACGGGAACCCCGTCCATCGAGCGCTATCGTCCTGAGTGGAGCGGTAACGCACGACCTCGTCGGCTTCGACAGAGTCAGCTTCGACAGCAGGTGCGGCGGGCTTCGACATACCATACATACTATCGACAATAATCGATCTAGATCTGGTGAGCCACCACCCTGACCCTGATCGGCAGGGCGTGGGTGGCGACGCCGATAAAGGACAAATCGCCCGGGGCGGACAGCCATGCTACGAGATGTAGTGAAACACCGCAGGGGGGGGGGGGGGGGGGGGGGGGGGGGGGGGGGGGGCGGGCGCGGGGGCGGGGGGGGGGGGGGGGGGGGGCGCCGGGGGGCGGGCCCCGCCCCCCGGGGGGGCGCGCCCCCCCGCGGGGGGGCGGGGGCGGGGGGGGCGGGGAGCCACCACGCTCCGCCACGGCCGGGGCGCTCCCCTCCAATTTGCGTTTATTTATACCAGCCGCTGGGGGGCGATACAGGTTTACTACACTCCGCCCCCCGCCCCTGCGGTTTGGGTGGAGCCGAGGGGACTCGAACCCCTGACCCCCACACTGCCAGTGTGGTGCGCTACCAGCTGCGCCACGGCCCCTTGCTGTTGTCCCCGATCTCCCGGGCACGGAGAGAACTATACACACGCCGGGGCGCATGGTCATCTCGCGGGGCCCCGTGCCGTAGGGGTCAGTTGAGCGCGACATCCGGCGGGAAGTGGGCGACCGCCGCCATCATTCCGCCCTGCCTACGCAGCACCATCGGCCACAGGTCGTCCGGGCGTTCGACGAAGGCGTCCCCGGGCAGCGCGTCGAGGACGAACCAGGATCCGTCCTCGACCTCCTGCTCCAACTGGCCCGTTCCCCAGCCCGAGTATCCGGCGAAGACCCGGATGCCGCCGATGCTCTCCCGCATCCGTTCCGGGTCGGCGGAGAGATCGATGGTGCCGACGGCGCCGGAAACCTGGTGGAAGCCGCGCAGCCGCTTGACCGGGGCACGCAGCCGGGCCAGGCAGATCGCCGAGTCCGGCTGCACCGGGCCGCCCTCGAAGAGCACTGCCGGATCCCTGGCCAGGTGACTCCAGTCGCCAAGGACGTCGGCGACCGGCACCTCGGTAGCCCGGTTGAGCACCACGCCCAGCGCCCCGCCCGGCTCGTGGGCGACGAGCAGCACCACCGTGCGATCGAAGTTCGGGTCCTTCAACGTCGGGGTCGCGACCAGCAGCCGTCCGGTCATCGACTCCATCGCACGCCCGCCGATCGCCTGGTTCTCTCCCTGCATGTCAAACATGGGTCAGCCGTGCGCCGGGGGGCGAGGGACGTCGCCCCGGACGGCGGCGCCACGGCCGGACCGGACGGCACCGACATCGAGACCAGCCGGGGGTGCGGCCGAGGATTCGGCCGGCCACACCCGGTCGGCACGGGACTCCGCGCTCATCCGTGTTGTCAACGCCATGCCTGGCACCATAGCTTGCGCCCGGGGCGCTGGTTAAGGTCTGAGCGCTGGGTGATCGAGTGGGACGGGAAGGGGCGACGATGGGGCCGACGGCGGACATCGCGGTGATCGGTGGGTCGGGGCTCTACGCCCTCCTGGAAGGCGCTACGGAGCACCGGGTGGAGACCCCGTACGGGGAACCGTCCGACGCGGTCACAATCGCCGAGGTGGGCGGCCGGCGGGTGGCGTTTTTGCCCCGCCACGGGCGCGACCACCGGCACCCACCGCACCTGATCCCGTATCGGGCGAACCTGTGGGCGCTGCGGTCGCTGGGAGTGCGCCAGGTGCTGGCCCCGTGCGCGGTCGGCGGGCTGCGCCCCGAGTTGGGGCCGGGCACCTTCGTGGTGCCGGACCAGCTCATCGACCGCACCAGCGGCCGGGTCCAGACGTACTACGACCGGGGCGCGGTGCATGTGACCTTCGCCGACCCGTACTGCCCGGTGGGTCGCCGGACGCTGCTCGACGCGGCGGCCGGTCGGGGCGTGCCGGCGGTCGACGGCGGCACGATGGTGGTCGTGGAGGGGCCGCGCTTCTCCACCCGGGCGGAGTCCCGCTGGTTCACCGCGATCGGCGGGGCGGTGGTCAACATGACCGGCCACCCGGAGGCAGTGCTGGCCCGGGAATTGGCCCTCTGCTACACCCCGATCGCGCTGGTCACCGACCACGACGCGGGGGTGGAGAGCAGCGAGTCGGTGACCCAGGAGGAGGTCTTCCGGGTCTTCGGCGAGAACACCGACCGGCTGCGCGGGGTGCTGCTGGACGCGGTCGCCGCCCTGCCGACGGGGCGGGACTGCCCGTGCGGGCGGGCGCTGGACGGGATCACGCTCCCGTTCCCACTCCCCTGATGATCTCCGCGGGCTGGGGCGAATCGCGCGATAGGTGAGCCTACTCCCGATAGATTCGGCAGGTCGGGGGCCGGTCGCCGCGTCGTCTCCGGCAGGGAGGCAGCCCGCGCCGCGGCACGGAGGCCCACCGATGGCAACGGTCCGCGAGACGACGTACGACCTGCTCCGGGCGCTGAATCTGACCACCGTCTTCGGCAACCCCGGCTCCACCGAGGAACCGTTCCTCCAGGACTTCCCCGCCGACTTCCACTACGTGCACGCCCTGCAGGAGGCGTCCGCCGTGGGGATGGCCGACGGGTACGCCCAGGCCACCGGCCGTCCCGCCCACGTCAACCTGCACACCGCGCCGGGCACCGGCAACGGCATGGGCAACCTGGCCACCGCCTGGCACAACAAGACACCGCTGATCGTCACCGCCGGCCAGCAGACCCGGGAGATGCTGCTGATCGAGCCCCGGCTGACCAACCTCCGGGCCGCCGAACTGCCCCAGCCGTACGTCAAGTGGGGCTACGAGCCACCCCGCGCGCAGGACATCCCGGCGGCGTTCATGCGGGCGTACGCCACGGCGGTGCAGCCGCCGGCCGGGCCGGTCTACCTATCCCTACCACTGGACGACTGGCACCAGCCGTCGGCCGGGGCGCCCGAGGTGCGCACGGTGGCCACCCGGTACGCCCCGGACCCGACCCGGCTGCGGGAGTTCGCCGCCCGGGTGTCCGCCAGCCGGTCCCCCGCGCTCGTCCTCGGTGGGGCGATCGACCGGGCCGGGGCGTGGCCGGCGGCGGTTGCGCTGGCCGAGCGGCTGGCCGCCCCGGTCTGGTCCGCCCCGGCCCCGGAGCGGGCCGCGTTCCCCGAGGACCACCCACACTTCCGGGGCGTGCTGCCGTACGCGATCGGGCCGTTGGCGGAGGCGCTGCGCGGGCACGACCTGGTGTTGGTGGTCGGGGCACCCGTGTTCCGCTACTACCCGCATGTGCCGGGGGACTACCTGCCGAGCGGCACCCGCCTGCTGCACATCACCGACGACCCGCAGGAGGCGGCCCGGGCCCCGGTCGGGGACAGCCTGCTCGGCGATCCGGGCCTGACCCTGGCCGCCCTGGTCGACCTACTCCCGGCCGCCGAGCGCCCGCCTCCGCCGCCCCGGACCGCCCCGGGACCGCCCGACCTCGGCCCGCCACTGAGCCCGGACGGTCTCTTCGCCACCCTGGCCCGACACTGGCCGCCCGACGGGGTGCTGGTGCAGGAGTCGCCGTCCAACCTGGCCGCCCTGCGCCGCCGGCTGCCGATCACCCGGGCCGCCTCGTACTTCACGATGGCCAGCGGCGGGCTCGGCTTCGGGCTGCCGGCGGCGGTGGGGATCGCGCTGGCCGAGCGGGACACCGGGCGGGGCCGTCCGGTGGTCGCCGTGATCGGGGACGGCTCGTTCCACTACTCGGTGCAGGCCCTGTGGACGGCGGCGCGGCTGCGCCTGCCGCTCGCCGTCGTGGTGCCGGTCAACCAGCAGTACGCGATCCTCAAGTCGTTCGCCGAGCTGAAGCACACCCCCGGGGTCCCGGGCCTGGACCTGCCCGGACTGGACATCACCGCAATAGCCAAGGGGTACGGCTGCGCCGCCACGGTCGTCGAGGAGCCCGACCGGTTGGGCGACGCGCTCAGCGCCGCACTCAACGCGGACCGGCCAACCGTGCTGTCGGTGCCGATCAGCACCGACGTGCCGGGGCTGCTCTGAGCACGAGCCATTTCCGGGCCGGACCACCGCTGTGCCGAACCACCCCCAGGCCGGACCACGGCCATGTTGGCCCCTAGGGAGCTGCCCCGTTCGCGCTACCGCCCCCCACCGCCCGGACTGCCCGGACTGCCCGGACTGCCCGGACGAGAACGCGGCCGGAGAGCGCACGGTCGAAGCAGGCCACGGCCCCGAGCGGGCGGCTCAGGGGTGCACGACCAGCGGCGCGCCGGTGGCCACGTCGAGCACAGTCCGGTCGCCGAGCGGCGCCTTGAGGGTGGCGGTGACCGACTTGAGCAGTAGCTGATCGGTGCAGATGCCGGTGGACCGGTTGACGCCGCCGCCGACCACCACCACGTCGTCGCGCTCCCGCACCAGCGGGGTAGCCCCGGTGTCGCAGGCACCCACGCCGATCCGCCAGGTCAGCCGGGCCCCGTCGATAGCCTGGAGGTCCTGGGCACCAACCACGTCGTCGGGCGCCGGCCCGGTGGGCGCGACGCCCCGGGGCACCGCGGTGACCGAGCCGGGCGCGACCGCGAGCCGGGCCACCGGGGCCTTCAGCTCCTCGACGGTGAAGACCCAGGCCGGCACCTGCGCCTCGCCCCGGCTAGTGCGCACCGGCGCGGTGCCGAGCCGCACGGCGGTGACGGTCAGCGGCACGCAGCCGGCCGACGGCACACTGCTCACCGGGCCGTCCGGGCCAGGCTCAACGGTCGGACCAGCCGTTCCGGGCTTGATGATCGGACCGGCCGTTCCGGGCCTGATGATCGGGCCGTCCTGGCCTGGCCTGATGATCGGGCCGTCCGGGCCAGGCTCGATGATCGGCCCGGACGTGGACTCGGGCTTGGGCCGGAAGCCCGGCCGCTTCTCGGGCGTCGGGGCCTGCGGGCGGCCCTCGCACGGCGGCGGGTCGCCCTGGTCGAGTTGCCGGTACGCAGAGGCGGCACTGACCAGCGGCACGGTCAGTGCCCCGTCGGGGAAGCGGATCGCGGCGTCGGCCGGCGCGGCGGTCGGCATCGCGATCTGCTCCCGGTACCAGCCGTTCCGGAACGCCTGCTCGGTCTGCGACGTGAAGCCGGGGTCGCCGAGCAGGACGGTCGGGTCCTGCAGCGGCACGTATCCGGAGGTCCAGGTCGGTCCCGGCCGCCACGCCTCGGCCACCTCGACGGCCCGCTGGTGGAACGCCTCCCCCCGGGCGTCGGTGCCGCCGGGGGGCGTGCCGTCGGCGGCCGGCTCCGAGCCGGCCGGGGCACACCCGGCCGCGACGAGGAACAGGGGCAGGCCCACACGGGCGAGAACTCGGTACATGCCCATTCGACGCGCCAGGGTCGGCCCCGGTTCCACCCGTCCCTCCCGCCCACCGGCCGGGGAGAGCCTTGCCAGCAGGCCGCCCAGGTTGCCCCGTCCGCCTGCCCGGGGCCGGACACGACTGTGCGCCCCGGTCCAGGTGGACCGAGGCGCACAGGTCAGGTAGTGGAGGTGCCGGGAATCGAACCCGGGTCCTTCGCCGGTTTGACAGGGCTTCTCCGAGCGCAGCTCGCTATGTCTCTACTCGGCCCCACCGCTCACGCGAGCGAGTTGGTGTGACGGGCCCAGCCGCTGATTAATCTCGCCGCACGGACCCCGCGACCGGGTCCGGTTGGCCAGCCCTCTAACTGATGCCGGCTATTGGGACGAAGGCGTTCCCAGGCCGACAGACTCAGCTACTCGCCTCAGGCGGCGAGAGCGAAGTCAGCGCGATTGTTCTTGGCGCTTATAAGTTTCCGACGACCGATTCTCGAGACGACGTCGGCTTCCTCGGCTCGCTTCCCCTGCCGCAACGTACGAAGTCGAAACCAGTCACCCCCTCGAAGGGCCGCCCCTGTCGGCGGCACACCAAGCCTAACGCGTACCGCAACAGCTTTCATCCCGAGCCCCGCCCCGGGCGCGCCGGACGGACAAACGGGACGAATCAATCGTCCATGCCCTTGCCTCGTCGGCCGGCGGCTCGGGCGATCTCCCGGTCCGCGTCCCGCTTGGCGAGGTCCTGGCGCTTGTCGTACGACTTCTTGCCCTTGGCCAGGGCAATCTCCACCTTGGCCCAGCCGTCGGAGAAGTAGACCTGCAACGGGACCATGGTCAGGCCGCCCTCGCGGGTCTTGTCGATCAGCCGGTCGATCTCCAGCCGCTTGAGCAACAGCTTGCGGGTGCGCCGGGGCTCGTGGTTGGTCCAGGTGCCCTGCGTGTACTCCGGGATGTGCATGCTGTGCAGGTACAGCTCGCCGTTGCGCTCCTGGGCGAACGCGTCGACCAGTGACGCTCGCCCGGCCCGCAGCGACTTCACCTCGGTACCGGTCAACGCCATGCCCGCCTCGTACGTGTCGAGGATGGCGTAGTCGTGGCGTGCCTTCTTGTTGGAGGCGACGACCTTGCGCCCCTTCTCCCGTGGCACCGGCGCCACCTCCCCCCTCGTGCGGCTCGCGGCCCATCAGGGCCGGGAGCGGAGATCATGCTACCCGAATGACAAGGACCCTCCGCCGCGGATTGTTCCGCGGCGGAGGGTCCCGCGCCGTTGACAGACCCGCAGGTGCCTAGACCCGCAGGTAGAACCGGAGGGTCACCCAGGCGGTGACGGCGCTGATCAGACCGCCCACGCCGGCCATGATCGGGAACATGACGAGGATGTCGCCCCAGGTGACCGGGGAGAGCAGTCCCTGAAGATCGCTGAGCGCCCCGTCGAACAGCAGGTATTTGGCCGCTATCAGGGCGACCAGGCCGATCAGCGAGCCGATCAGGCCCGCGACCACGGCTTCCAGCACGAACGGCGCCTGGATGAACCAGTTGGACGCGCCGACCAGCTTCATGACCGCGACCTCACGTCGCTTGCTGTACGCCGCGACCTGGATCGTGTTCGCGACCAACAGCAAGGCGGCGATGGCCATCACCGCCGCGGCCGCCAGGGCGATGTTCTGGATCGAGGTGAGGATCTTGAAGATCTTGTCCAGAAGTTGACTCTGGTCGACGATCTCATCGACGCCCTCGGTGTTCTTGTACTGGTTGTAGATCTCCCGGTACTGCTCGGGGTTGACCAGTTTGAGTCGGAACGACTCGGGCAGGCTGTCTGCCTTGACCGCGCTCAGCAGGTCGGGCGCGTCCCGGAACATCTCCTGGAAACGCTTGTACGCCTCGCTTTTGTCAACGAAGACGACCTCCTTGATCAGGGGGTCGCTCTTCAGCTTGGTGTCGATGTCGGCGCGCTGCTGCTCGTTGGCCTCCTTGGTCAGGAAGATCGAGACCTCGATGTTCTTGTAGTAGAGGTCCTTCATGTCGTCTACCTGGCGGTACATCAGACCGCTGGCACCGAGCATGGTCAACGACACGGCCATCGTGATGATCATGGCGATGGTCATGGTCACGTTGCGCCACAGTCCGACCAGTACCTCGGACAGGACGTATTTCACGCGCATCGGGAATTCCTCCGGGTCTCCGGCGTGAGGTGATCGTCGTCAGGCTGCACAGGGGCGGAGCGCCGGCTCACCCGTAGACGCCGCGGGCCTGGTCGCGCACGATGCGTCCGCTCTCGATCTCGATGACCCGACGTCGCATCTGGTTCACGATGTTGGAGTCGTGTGTGACCATCACGACGGTCGTGCCGGTGCGGTTGATCCGGTCCAGCAGGCGCATGATCTCGATCGAGGTGTCCGGGTCCAGGTTTCCGGTCGGCTCGTCCGCCAGCAGGATCAGCGGACGGTTCACGAACGCCCGCGCGACAGCAACCCGCTGCTGCTCACCACCGGAGAGCTCGTGCGGGTAGCGGTGCTCCTTGCCACCGAGACCGACCAGCTCCAGCACCTCGGGAACGACCCGGCGGGCCACCGCCTTGGTCTTGCCGATCACCTCGAGGGCGAACGCCACGTTCTCGTACGCGGTGCGGTTCGGCAGCAGCCGGAAGTCCTGGAAGACACAGCCGATCGAGCGCCGGAAGTGCGGCCGCTTCCAGGAACGCATCGAGGTGACGTCCTTGCTGTTGACGACGACCCGCCCCTTGCTGGGGGTCACCTCGTGCAGCAGCAACTTGATGATCGTGGACTTGCCGGAGCCGGATGGACCGATGAAGAAGACGAACTCGCCCTTCTCGATCGAGACGGACACGGCGTCGAGCGAAGGCCGGGACGCCTTCGGGTACGTCTTCGTCACTTGCTCAAGCTGAATCACGGGTCGTGACTCTACGCCCTGTAACTGATGAACCAAGCCCCACGCCCCGCCTGTGCGAGGCGCGTCATCGAATCACCCGGTTAGGGGTAGATCAATGACGCGCTCCGCCCACAAGCGATCACACTGCGTCATTGGCGAGCTGTCGCTGCTTGCGCCAACGGATACCGGCTTCAATGAAGCTGTCGAGTTCGCCGTCGAAGACCGAGCTCGGATTGCCGGTCTCCTGCTCGGTCCGGAGGTCCTTCACCATCTGGTACGGGTGCAGGACGTACGAGCGCATCTGGTCGCCCCACGAGCCGGCGGCGTTCTCCTTGAGCCCCTCCAGCTTGGCCTGCTCCTCCTGGCGCTTGCGCTCCAGCAGCCGGGACTGGAGCACCCGCATCGCGGACGCCTTGTTCTGCAACTGGGACTTCTCGTTCTGGCAGGTCACCACGATGCCGGTCGGGATGTGGGTGAGCCGCACCGCCGAGTCGGTGGTGTTGACGCTCTGCCCGCCCGGCCCGGAGGACCGGTAGACGTCGACCCGCATCTCGTTCTCGGGGATGTCGATGTGGTCGGTCTGCTCGGTCACCGGCAGCACCTCGACGCCGGCGAAGCTGGTCTGCCGGCGGCCCTGGTTGTCGAACGGGCTGATCCGCACCAGGCGGTGGGTGCCGGACTCCACGCTGAGCGTGCCGTAGGCGTACGGAACCTTGACCGCGAAGGTCGCGGACTTAAGGCCCGCCTCCTCGGCGTACGAGGTCTCGTAGACCTCGGTCGGGTAGCCGTGCCGTTCGGCCCAGCGCAGGTACATCCGCAGCAGCATCTCGGCGAAGTCGGCCGCGTCCACCCCGCCGGCCCCGGCCCGGATCGCCACCAGCGCCTCCCGCGAGTCGTACTCGCCGGAGAGCAGGGTGCGGACCTCCATCTCCTGGATGGCCTTGGTGAGCCCGGCGATCTCGGTCTCCACCTCGGCGAGCACCCCGGGGTCGTCCTCGGCCTCGGCCAGCTCCAGCAGCACCCGGGCGTCGTCGAGCCGGGAGCGCAGGCTGCCCAGCTTGCTGATCTCGCCGTTGACGTACGACAGCTGAGAAGTCACCTGCTGTGCCTTGGCCTGGTCGTCCCACAGGTCGGGCGCGGAGGCCTGCTCCTCGAGCCGGGCCTTCTCGTCGTGGAGCCGGTCGAGGTTGAGCACGGCCTCGATGTTGCGAAGGGTGGCGTCGAGTTCCTTGAGCTGTTCGGCGTAATCGGCAGCGGTCACGACACACAAGCCTACTGCGGATACGGGAGCTGGGCTTGCGAGCCCCGCGGTCGCGGGCGAAAAGGTGTCCCGGCGGAGGGGCGACACCGGCCTGCGCGACCTCGCCGGACGCTGTGCGGTTGCTGTGCCGAGGCGGCCCGTGGCGGGGTGGCGGCCGGTCAGCCGACCGGGGCGGTTTTCAGCCAGGAGAGGGCGGCCTTGTGGTAGGCGACGGCGAACTCCAGCGCGCTGGCGTCGTACGAGTCGCCCTCCTTCTTGGCGTTCTTCACCTGCTCCCGCACCCGGGCCAGGGCCTCGCTGTGGTATTCGTTGGCGGATGCCTGGAGGTTGCGCAGCTGGGTGGCCGAGTGCAGACCGCCGAACGCTATCCGCAGGGCGATCGGGTTACGGATGGTGTCCCGCCCCGGCTCCTCGGCCAACCAGCGGGAGAATGTCCGTTTTCCTGCTGCGGTGAGCGCGTACGGCTGGCTGGAGCGGGGGCCGGGCTTGCCCAGCCGCACCATGCCGCGCTCGGCCAGCACCGGGAGTTCCCGGTAGACCTGGCTGCGGGTCATCGACCAATAGGGGGCGAGCTTGCGCTCGGCGGCGGCCATCAGTTGACCGCCTGTCATGGGACCCTCGTGGAGCAGCCCGAGGAGGGCTGCCGCCGTGGGGTTCACTCCGGAATCCGCCATGGCCATTACGCTGCCACTTTACCGACTCGGCGTCCAGGATTTGACGTTTTCGCCACCCGGGAGGGTTTCCTATGTGCACTGTCGGCCGGCGACTGTCCGTTGAGGGTTCCGTGACATAACGCACGGAGGGCCCCCGCGATAGCACGGGGGCCCTGTGTCGAACGTGTCAGCCCATGTGGGGGTAGGTGTGGTCGGTCGGGGGGACGAAGGTCTCCTTGATCGTCCGGGGGGACATCCAGCGGACCAGGTTGTGCCAGGACCCGGCCTTGTCGTTGGTGCCGCTGGCCCGCGCGCCGCCGAAGGGCTGCTGCCCGACCACCGCCCCGGTCGGCTTGTCGTTGATGTAGAAGTTGCCGGCCGCGTACCGCATCCGCTCGGCCACCGCGTCGACGACCCGGCGGTCGGTGGCGAAGATCGCCCCGGTGAGCGCGTACGGGGCGATCGACTCGGCCTGGGCGACGGCCTCGTCGAAGCGGGCGTCGTCGAAGACGTGCACGCCGAGGATGGGCCCGAAGTACTCGGTGGTGAACGTCTCGTGCGCCGCGTCGGTGCACTCGAAGAGGGTCGGGCGGACGAACCACCCGACCGAGTCGTCGGCGGTGCCGCCGGCCAGCACGGTGCAGGAGTCGTCGCCGTTGATCAGCTTCAGCGCGGCGGTGTGCCGGTCGAACGCCTTGGCGTCGATCACGGCCCCGCCGAAGTTGCCGAAGTCGGTGATGTCGCCGTAGGTCAGTGACTCGGCGGTGGCGGCCAGCCGGTCGCGCAGCCCGCCCTCCCACAGCGACCGCGGCACGTACGCCCGGGACGCGGCCGAGCACTTCTGGCCCTGGTACTCGTACGCGCCCCGGATCAACGCGGTGTGCAGCGCGTCGGGGTCGGCGCTGGAATGGGCGACCACAAAGTCCTTGCCGCCGGTCTCGCCGACGAGCCGGGGGTAGCCCCGGTAGCGGTGGATGTTCTCCCCGACGGTCCGCCAGAGCTGCTGGAAGACCTTGGTGGAGCCGGTGAAGTGGATGCCGGCCAGCTCCGGGTCGGCGAGCACCACGTCGGAGACCTCCTCGCCCCGGCCGGTGACCATGTTGATCACGCCGGGCGGCAGGCCGGCCGCCTCGAACAGCCGCATGGTGAAGTTCGCGGCGAACTGCTGGGTCGGGCTCGGCTTCCAGACCACGGTGTTGCCGAGCAGGGCCGGGGCGGAGGGCAGGTTGCCGGCGATCGCGGTGAAGTTGAACGGGGTGACCGCGTAGACGAAACCCTCCAGAGGACGGTGGTCGAGGCGGTTCCACACCCCCGGGGAGGAGAGCGGCTGCTCCTCCAGCAGGCCCCGGGCGAAGTGCACGTTGAACCGGAGGAAGTCGATCAGCTCGCAGGCCGCGTCGATCTCGGCCTGGACGGCCGTCTTCGACTGGCCGAGCATGGTGGCGGCATTGATGGTGTCCCGCCACGGTCCGGCGAGCAGCTCGGCGGCGCGCAGGAAGATCGCCGCGCGCTCCTCGAACGGGAGCGCCCGCCACATCGGTGCGGCGTCCTTGGCGGCGCGGACGGCGGCGCGGGCGTCGTCGTGAGTGGCGTGTCCGGTGACGCCGAGCACGTGCGCGTGCCGGTGCGGCTGCACCACATCAATCGACTCGCCGCCGGCCATCCGCTGCTCGCCGGCGATGGTCATCGGCAGGTCGATGCGCTCGACGGCCAGCTCGGACAGGCGGCGCTGGAGCCGCTCCCGGTCGGCGCTGCCCGGCTCGTAGGTGCGGACCGGCTCGTTGCGCGGCTCGGGTACGGAGAACACGGCATCCATCGGGGCTCCTGGCGATCTCGGCAGCGGTGGCGAAATCGGACCCGCGGGCGCCGGCCGGGCGGCCGGTCGCTGGGCACCGCGCGGTGGACCGGGGCGCGGCGGCGGGACCTGCGCCGATTCTCCCACGCGGGGCCTCCGGCTCCGCCCCGCCCCGGGCCCACCCGCAGGCGGTTACCCCCGCCACCCCTCGCGCACCGGCCTACGAATCGTCGACTCACCAGCCTCCATACCCGCCGGATCCGCCACCAGCGCCCACGCCGACTTACGATCCATCACCACGCCTTGTCCACCACCGCCCGCGGCAGGAGGCGGGACGGGCCCCGGTTCGGTGCCACCGGAGGGCGGACGGGCGGGTCGGTCGCCGACCTGCGGACGGCCGGGAGACGTCGGTGCCGCGGGCGGACGGGCGGCGGCCTGGCAGCGCGTACCCTGGATGGCCGGTGACCAGCCCTGCCCCGTTCCGCCGCCAGAGCCGGCCGGGGATGGGCGCCCGTCGAAGGGAAAACGATGAGCAACCAGCCCGGCAGCTCCACCGCCGCGCAGCCGGACCAGCCGGCGCGGGACGTCCCGGCCGGGGCCGACGAGCCAGCCGCTGACGCCGCCCGGCCGGCCTCACGCACTGATGGGGGTACTGCGCCGGCGCGCGCCCCCGGTGCTGTCGTGCTGGCCCTGCTGGCCGTGGGCTGGCTGGCCGCGATGCTCTGGTCCACCCGGGCGGCGATCACCTCCGCCGAGGCGGGGGTCACCGCGATCAGCCTCTCCGCGTTCGCGCTGCCGGGGGTCATCTCGGCCGCGCTGGTGGCCGGCGCGGCGGTCGCCCTCGCGGCGACCAACCTGCTGGGCCGGCTCGGCGCGGGCCGGGACACCCTGCGCTTCGTCGTCGCAGTCGGCGCCGGCCTGCTGGTCGGGCTCGTCGCGGCGCTGGTGATCAACCTGACCTACTACGACAACGCGACCACCAACGTGATCGCCGGCACCACCGCCGCCACGGCGGTCATCGGTGGCGCGTTGGCCGGCGCCCTGTCCATCATCGGCGGCTCGGTGCCCGGTGCCGGCACCGCCCGGGTGGTCGGCGCGATCGTCACCGCCGCCCTCGGCGCGCTGGTCTTCGTGGTGGCCTTCAGCAAGGCCCGCGACCCACTGTTCGACCTCTTCGGCGCGGGTGACACCCAGCAGTCACTGTTCAGCGCGGCCAAGTGGGTGTCCCGCACGGAGTCCCTGCTCGCCGGGCTGCTTGCCGGGCTGCTCGCCTTCGGGTATCTCACCTGGGCCCGGCGGCGCGCCGAGCGGCACGATCCGGCAGCGCCGGGCGTCCGCTGGCCCGGCTACCTGCTGGCCGGGGCCGGCCCGGGCCTACTCCTGCTGCTCGCCGAGATCATCATCCGGGTCGGGGGGCGGTCCCTGCTCGACCTGGCCGGCGCGCTGAGCGAGGCGGACGCCGTCGCCCAGACCTCGCTGGGCACCTCCCGGATCGACAACGGGATCTGGATGCTCTTCGTCGGCGCGCTCACCGCGCTGATCGCCTTCGGCCGCACCCTGGGCCCCGCCCCGCACGACGACGAGGACGAGGCCACGGAGGCGACAGCCGACCGCTGACGGACGGCCCTGACCCGCCCCGCCGCCCACCCGTACCGGTCTCCGGTCAGGACGCGGCGCGCAGCAGCTGCTCCAGCTCGGTGGGGTCGTACCACTCCAGCTCGTGGTCCTCCGTCCCGTCCACGGTGAACTGGGCGTCCGGGTCACCGGCCAGTGCCTCGGCGGCGACGGCCACGGCGGCGGTCACGTCGTCGCGCGCGTCGTCGCCGTCGACGTGCAGCGCGGCGACCGCCGTCACCGGGATCGGCCGGACCAGCCGGACCGCGCTGGAGCCGAGCTCGTCGTCGGTGCGTCGCAGCGCCGAGGCGGGGACGTCGACGGAGATGACAACGCGTCGGCGGGGCGCGGTCGGGTCGTCCCGGAGCAGGAACAGGGCGTCCTGGGCGGCCCGGATGAACGCGACGTACTCCAGTTCCTCCTCGTCGCCCTCGGCGTACCACTCGCGCAGCGCGGGGGTCACTGCATGGGCGTCGGTCTCGGGCAGTCCCTGCTCGGGGAGGCGGGCCAGCATCGGCACGATCGCCGGCACGTACACCCGGACAAGCTCGTCGGTCACCGGTCGTCTCCCCTGCTCCGCCTCCCGACCGGCGTGCGCCGGCCCGGGCGCCGATCATGCCGTACGCCGTGACCGTCATATCATCCCGCACCCGCCCGGGCGGAGGTTGCCGCGCGGGCGGCGCGGGCGGGTCGGGGCCGGCGGAGCCGCCGCGTTGTCGGCAGCGGATGGCAAACTGAAGCAAACGACGCCAACCCCGGGAGTTTCCGTGGAGCCGAGGTTCCTGCTGCTCTCCGACGTGGCCACCGAGCTGAACGTGTCGGACTCGCAGGTCTACCACATGGTGCGCAGCGGCGAACTGCCCGCCATCAAGATCGGCGGGCGGGGGCAGTGGCGGGTCGAGCGCGCCCGCCTGGAGGATTACATCCAGCGCAAGTACGCCGAGACCGCGGATTGGGTCCGGGACAACCCGCTGACCGATCGCGACGCCGAGTAGCACTCTCCTCGCAGAGGGCATTGACCCCGGGCGTTGCCTTGCCCGAGAATCGAAGCTGTCGAAGGCAAACGTAGGTAAACGCAAGCATCGGGGGTAGCGATGATCGAGTCCCGCCGGCCCGGGCCCCTCCGTCCCCCGGTCCGGGTGCGGCCGGCGCCCTCGCTCGACCCGCCCTTCACCGAGGAACCGGCCGAGGGCTGGCCCCGACCGGTCGCCGCCCAACTGGCCCTCGACCTCTTCGAGGCCCACCGCAGCGCCCCCGCCCGCCCCGGCGGGCGGCCGCACGACCCCCGCCCCACCCCCGGCGGGCCCGGCCGGGCCAGCGCGGCGGCCCCGCCGCCCGCCGCGCTGGTCACGGCCACCCCGGAGGCAACCCGAGCCGCCCAGCGCTTCGTCGCCACCTGCCTGGAGATCCTCAACGGGTACCGGCCGCTCGGGCAGCTCCGACCGCTGAGCGAGCCCGCCTCCTCAGCGGACGTGATGCACGAGCTGACCAGGGCGGCAGCCCACACCGGTCCGGTCCGCCGACGCTCGACCCGCCCGACCGTGCGGCTGCGTCGCCTGCGGGTCTGCGAGCCCCGTCCCGCGGCGCTGGAGGCCGCCGCCGTCCTGTCCAACGCCGCCGGGCGCACCTGGGCGATGGCGCTACGCCTGGAGCACCGGCGCGGTCGCTGGCTCTGCACCGCCCTCCAGGTCGTCTGACGGGCCACCACACCGCCGGAGCCACCCGCCGGCCCCTACCGGGGGCGACTCGTCCGTTCGGTCCTGTCTGCGGTGCCGCCCCGGCCTGGGCTGATCAAGGCCTCGGAGCGGGAAGAGGCGGAACGGGCCCCGGCTGGTCGCCGGGGCCCGTTCTCGCTCGCTAAAAGGTCACTCGCCGCCACTGGCGGCACCCGGCCGGGTCAGCCGGCCAGGTCAACTCGGGCCTGGTCAGTTGCCGCCGTTGGCGGAGCCGTGGCAGCGCTTGTACTTGCGGCCGGAGCCGCAGGGGCAGGGCGCGTTGCGGGACGGACCGCCGGAGGCCGCCTGACCCGGGGCCGTACGGCGGGCCGAGTTGGCCGCGACGGCCTGCCCGCTCCCGCCGAAGGCGGCCGGACGACGCGACGCCTCGGTGGCGGGCGGGGCCGCCGGCCGGGCCGGCTTCTCGGAGCGGGGCGCCCGCACCGGCGGGGCCTGCTCACCCGGACGCTCCACGACGACCGCACCGGCGCCGGCCTCACCGTCGATGGTCGGCGCGGAATACTGGAGGCCCTGCTGCTGGGGGGCGCGGCCCAGGCCCTTGGCCCGAATCTCCACCGGCTTCTCCAGCAGCTGCACCTCCTCGGCCTCGGCCTCCTCCTGCTGGACCTGGACCTCCAGGTTGTAGAGGAAGCCGACCGTCTCCTCCTTGATGCCGTCCATCATCGTGGCGAACATGTCGAAGCCCTCGCGCTGGTATTCCACCACCGGGTCGCGCTGGGCGTACGCCCGCAGGCTGATGCCCTCCTGGAGGTAGTCCATCTCGTAGAGGTGCTCACGCCACTTGCGGTCGATGACCTGGAGCATCACCATCCGCTCGAGCTGGCGCGTGCCCTCCTCGCCGAGCTGCTCCTCACGCCGGTCATACCCGGCGTTCGCGTCCTCCTTGAGGCGGGCGACCAGGAAGTCCTGGTCCATGCCGGCCCGGGAGCCGATCTCCTCCTCCAGCTCCTCCAGAGTGACGCCCACCGGGTAGAGCTGCTTGAGGCTGGCCCAGAGCTGCTCGAGGTCCCAGTCCTCGGCGTACCCGTCGCTGGTGGCGCCGACCACATACGCGCCGACCACGTCGTCGATCATGTTGCGGACCTGCTCGGAGAGGTCCTCACCGTTGAGCACCCGCAGGCGCTCGGCGTAGATGACCTGGCGCTGCTTGTTGAGCACCTCGTCGTACTTCAGGACGTTCTTGCGGATCTCGGCGTTCTGGCCCTCGATCTGGGCCTGGGCGCTCTTGATCTGACGGGTGACCATCTTCGACTCGATGGGCACGTCCTCCGGGATGTTGAAGCGCTCCATCACCGCCTCGACCGCGCCGGCCCGGAAGCGCTTCATCAGCTCGTCCTGCAGCGAGAGGTAGAAGCGGGACTCGCCCGGGTCACCCTGCCGGCCGGCCCGACCGCGCAGCTGATTGTCGATCCGCCGCGACTCGTGCCGCTCGGTGCCCAGCACGTAGAGCCCGCCGACGGCGGAGACCTCCTCCGCCTCAGCCTCGCAGGTCTGCTTCCACTTGGGCAGGACCTCCTCCATGGCCTTGGCGTACTCCTCCTCGTTCTCCGCCGGATCGAGGCCGCGCTGGCGCAGCTCGTCGGCGGCGCGGAACTCGGGGTTACCGCCGAGCAGGATGTCGGTGCCCCGGCCGGCCATGTTGGTCGCCACGGTGACCCCGCCCTTGCGCCCGGCCTGGGCGACGATCTCCGCCTCCTTGGCGTGGAACTTGGCGTTCAGCACGGAGTGCGGGATGCCCCGGCGGCGCAGCAGCTGGGAGATGATCTCGGAGTTCTCCACCGAGACGGTGCCGACCAGCACCGGCTGACCGGCCTGGTGCCGCTCGGCGATGTCCTCGACGACCGCGTTGAACTTGGCCTTCTCGGTCTTGTAGATCACGTCGGCCCGGTCCATCCGGACCATCGGCCGGTGGGTCGGGATGGTCACCACGCCGACCTTGTAGACCTTGTTGAACTCGCCCGCCTCGGTCTGGGCCGTACCGGTCATGCCGGAGAGCTTCTCGTAGAGGCGGAAGTAGTTCTGGAGGGTGATGGTGGCCAGGGTCTGGTTCTCCTGCTTGATCTCCACCCCCTCCTTGGCCTCGATCGCCTGGTGCATGCCCTCGTTGTAGCGGCGCCCGTGCAGGATGCGGCCGGTGAACTCGTCGACGATCAGGACCTCGCCGTCGCTGACGATGTAGTCCTTGTCGCGCTTGTAGAGCTCCTTGGCCTTGATCGCGTTGTTCAGGTAACCCACGAGGGGGGTGTTCACCGACTCGTAGAGGTTGTCGATGCCGAGCCGGTCCTCCACCTTGGCCACGCCGCGCTCGGTCACCGCGATGGTGCGCTTGGCGTAGTCGACCTCGTAGTCGCCCTCGCCGTCCTTGCCGGACTGGAGCCGGGCCACCACGCCGGAGAACTCGCCGTACCAGCGGGCCGAGTGCTCGGCCGGGCCGGAGATGATCAACGGCGTCCGGGCCTCGTCGATCAGGATCGAGTCGACCTCGTCGACCACCGCGAAGTTGTGGCCGCGCTGGACCAGCTCTTCCTTCGACCAGGCCATGTTGTCGCGCAGGTAGTCGAAGCCGAACTCGTTGTTGGTGCCGTAGGTGATGTCGCAGTCGTATGCGGCACGGTGCTCGCTGGCCGGCCGGTTGGGCAGCACCACGCCGACGGTGAGGCCGAGGAACTCGTGCACCCGGCCCATCCAGGCGGCGTCGCGCTGGGCCAGGTAGTCGTTGACCGTGATCACGTGCACGCCCTTGCCGGACAGTGCGTTGAGATACACCGCCATGACCGAGGTCAGGGTCTTACCCTCACCGGTCTTCATCTCGGCGATATTGCCGAAGTGCAGCGCAGCCCCACCCATCACCTGGACGTCGTACGGCCGCTGGCCGAGCACCCGGGCCGACGCCTCGCGCACCGTGGCGAACGCCTCCGGCAGGAGGTCGTCGAGCGTCTCACCGTCGGCGAGGCGCTCCCGGTATTGGTCGGTGAGGCCACGCAGTTCGTCGTCGGTGAGGTTGACGTAGTCGTCCTCGATCGAGTTGACGACGGCGGCGATGGCCTTCAGCCGGCGCACCATGCGGCCCTCGCCCGCGCGAAGGATTTTTTCCAGAATCGACACGGATCAACGCTCCCCTAGACAGTCTCGACCCATCGTAGGCGCTCCGTCGGCCCGATGGTCACTGGTGGCAGCGGTCCGATCGGCCGAAACCGACATAACACTCGGACCACGGGGCCTGCGGCGGGATATCCAGTTACGCCCAGCGCGAACGATCCGGCACGATGGCTCGGGTGGAACCCGTGGAAATCACCGAGGACGGTCTGCTGCTGCGGCCCTGGCAGGCGACCGACGCGGACGCCGTGCACCGGGCCTGCCAGGATTCGGACATCCAGCGCTGGACCACCGTACCGCGCCCGTACCTGCCTGAACACGCCCGTGGCTTCGTCACCGAGATCAGTCCGGCCGCCTGGCGCGACGGCACCGGCGCCCTGTTCGCCGTCTGCGACGCCGCCACCGGCGAGCTGCTCGCCTCCTGCGGGCTGGTCTCGCTGAGCCCGGCCGTGAACACCGGTGAGATCGGCTACTGGGTGGCACCGTGGGCGCGGGGGCAGGGCGTCGCCGCCCGGGCCACCCGGGCGGTCGCCCGGTGGGCCTTCGACGCGCTGAGGCTGCGCCGACTGCTCTGGCAGGCCGAGATCGGCAACCACCCCTCCCGACTGGTCGCGCTGCGCGCCGGATTCCGGGTTGAGGGCGAACTTCGGCTGGCCCACCCGGCGCTCGGCGGGAGGCGGGAGGCGTGGGTCGGCTCCCTCTTCCCCGACGAGTTGCCCGCGCCGGGCGCCCCCGGGCCGGCCGAGCCGGGGACGCTGGACGCGCGCCGGGCCGCCGTCTTCACCCGCCCCCAGCCCACCCTGTTCGCCACCACCGCCGGGGGCGAGGAGCTGCGGCTGCGGCCGATCGATGAGCGCGACCTCGACGACATCGTCGAGACCTGCCGCGACCCGCACACGGCCCGGTGGACCACGGTGCCGGCCCCGTACGACCGGACGCACGCCGAGGGATTCAAGCGGGACATCGCCGACGCGGCGTGGGCGCGCGGCACCGGGGCCTCCTTCACCGTCGCCGACGGCGACGACCGGTACGTCGCCTCGATCGACCTGCGGATCACCGCCGCCGACCCGGTGCGGGGCTCGGTCGGCTTCATGACCGCGCCGCACGCCCGGGGGCGGGGGTACATGCCGGCCGCGACCGCCGCCCTCGCCGCCTGGGGCTTCACCACCTTCGGCCTGGCCCGGATCGAATGGCGGGCGCTGGTCGGCAACACCGCCTCCCGGCGGGTGGCGGAGAAGGCCGGCTTCACCATGGAGGGCGTGGCCCGGGCGGCACTGGCGACCCGCGGCGGCGCCCGGGGCGACACCTGGGTCGGCTCGCTGCTCCCCGAGGACCTCGCGTGAGCCCGCTGCCCGGCACCATCGAGGCCGAGGGGGTCCGGCTGCGGCACTTCGACGCCGACGACGTCGCGGACGTCGCGGCGGCCTGCTCCGACCCGCTGACCCAACGGTTCCTGCCCGGCCTGCCGAGCCCGTACACCGAGGCGGACGCCCGGTGGTGGGTCACCGAGGGCGCCCCGGCGATCCGGGCCACCGGCGGGGCCGCGTATGCGGTGACGGACCCGGCGACCGACCGGCTACTCGGCGGGGTCGGCCTGAGTAACCCGATTCCGGCCCGGGGGCAGGCGGAGATCGGCTACTGGGTCGCGCCGTGGGCGCGCGGACGCGGGGTGGCCAGCGCCGCGACCCGGGCGCTGGCCGCAGCGGCGTTCAGGCACGACACGGCCCGACTGGAGCTGCTCACCCACCCGGAGAACGCGGCCAGCCAGCGCGTCGCGCTCGCCGCCGGCTTCCGGCACGAGGGGGTACGCCGCGCGGCGACCCCGGCCCGCGACGGCAGCCGGCACGACCGGGTCTGCTGGGTGCGGCTGGCCGACGACCCGCCCGGCCCCGTGGACCGGGCCCTGCCCGACCTGCCCGACGGCCGGCTCACCGACGGCGTGATCACCCTTCGCCGGCTCGTCCCGGACGACGCGGAGCTGATGTATCGGCTGCACAGCCGGCCCGAGGTGGTGGCGAACCAGGCACCGCCGGTGCCGCCCGGGTGGGAGGCGATCCAGCGGCGCTGCCGGCTCGCGGAGAGCAACTGGTTGACCGGCGACATCGCGCGGATGCTGATCACCGACGCGGCGACGGGCGAACCGGCGGGCAGTTGCGGGCTGTCCTACACCGAGCCGGGCATCGACGAGGCGTCGATCGGCTACGCGCTGCTGCCGCCGTGGCGGGGCCGGGGGTACGCCACCCGGGCCGTCCGGCTGCTCGCCGGCTGGGCCTTCGGGCCGGCCGGGATCGCCCGGCTGACCGCCGGCACGGTGCCGGAGAACACCGCCTCGCACCGGGTGCTGGAAAGGGCCGGCTTCCACCGCGAGGGGCTGCTGGTGGGCCGCCTGCCGGGCCTGGCCGGCACCCGCCTCGACGACCTCGTCTTCGCCCTGCTCCCCGGCGATCTCCGCTGACCGATCGTGGGGGGGGGGGGGGGGGGGCGCCCCACCCCCGCGGGGCGGGGGGGGCCGGGGGGGGGCCCCCGGCCCCCCGGCGCCGCCCCCCGGGGCTGGCGGTGCGGA
>NZ_JAPZLF010000021.1:0-110890 GCF_033804645.1 Micromonospora sp. RTGN7
CCGCCCCGCCCGCCGCCCGCGCCCCCCCCCGCCGCCCGGGGCCCCCCCCCCCCCCGCCCCCGCCGCCCGCCGCCGCCCCCCCCCCCCCCCCCCCCCCCCCCCCCGCGACTCACCCCACCCCGAAGACCTTCTCCAGGTACGCGGCCACGCCGTCCTCCGAGTTCGCCGGGGTGACCTCGTCGGCGATCGCCAGGACGGCGGGGTGCGCGTTGGCCACCGCCACCCCCCGGCCCGCCCAGGTCAGCATCGGCACGTCGTTGGGCATGTCGCCGAAGGCCAGCACGTCTCGCTGGTCGATGCCCAGCCGCGCGCAGTACCAGGCCAGGCCGGCCGCCTTGGTCACCCCGGCCGCAGAGATCTCCACCAACCCCGTGTACGACGAGTGGGTCGCCTCGGCCAGCCCGCGCAGCGCCCCGGCGACCACCTGGACGAAGACGTCCGGGTCCTGCTCGCCGGCCCGGGCCAGCAGCTTCACCGCCGGCGCCGAGTGCAGCTCCTCGGGTGAGGTGACCGCCCGGATCAGCTCGTCATCGGCGTCCCAGCGCAGCGGGTAGTGCGCCTCGTGTCGCATCTCCCGGCTGTCGCCGATCTCCACCGCGAAGCTCACCCCGGGCACCTCGGCACGCAGCCGGTGGGCCACCTCGGCGAGCAGTTCCGGCGCGAGCGGGTCGGCCCGCAGCACCTTGTCGGTCTGCGGGTCGTACACCACCGCGCCGTTGGCGCAGATCGCCGGCAGCGGCGCGGCGAGCTGCTCGTACACCAGGGAGAGCCAGCGGATCGGACGGCCGGTGACGAGCACGACCGGCGTGCCCCGCGCGGACATCCGGTCGAGTGCGTCCCGGGTGCGCGGGCTGATCATGCGGTCGTCGCCGAGCAGCGTGCCGTCGATGTCACTGGCGACCAGCCGAGGTGTCTCTCCCATCACCGGGAGAGTAGTCGGTCGAGGTAGACCGCCACTCCGTCGTCGTCGTTTCGCAGGGTCACCTCGTCGGCGACGGCCCGGACCGTCGGGTGGGCGTTGGAGACGGCCACCCGGGCCCAACCGGCCCACTCGAACATCGGCAGGTCGTTGGGCATGTCGCCGAAGACCAGCACCTCGGCCGGGTCCACCCCGAGGCGCTGCGCCACCACGCTCAGCCCGGACGCCTTGTCCACCCAGGGCGGGCTGATCTCGACGAAGCCGAGCCCGGCCTGGGTCAGCGAGGCGACCTCCGGCGGCAGCAGCCGGCGGGCGGTCTCCAGCAGCGCGTCCACGTGGTGGTCGGCGGTCCGGGCGAAGGCCTTGATCACGTCGCCGGAGACGCACTCGTCGCGGGTGCGCGCCTCGAACCGGTCCGGGTACGGCCAGCTCGGGTGGTAGTCGCCCCAGAGCGGGGCCTCGTGCTCGTCGGACGCCTCGACCATCACGGTGAGCGGGCCGACCTCGGCCTCCAGTTCGGCGAGCAGTCGGGCCAGCACCGCACCGGGAAGTCGCTCGTCGCGCAGCACCAGCGGGCCATCCGGGTCGCTCTGGTCGACCACCCGGCCGCCGCCGGCCATCACCAGGAAGTCGGCGGCGCGGATGTCGTTGCGGGTCAGTTCGGTGAGCCGCGGCCCACGGCCGGTCGCGCCGACCACCGGGATGCCGGCGGCCCGCACCCGGTCGAGCACCTGGTGCGTGTACGCGGAGACGGTGTCGTCGCTGCGGACCAGCGTCCCGTCGAGGTCGGTGGCGACCAGCTTGGGCAGTCCCGGACGGGTCATGGTTCCTCCTTCGCCCGCCGCCGTCACGTCAGCCGTCCGGTGGTCGGTGCCTCGACCGACAGTGACGGCGGGCAGCAACCGTACCTCGCCGAGTAGTTCGCAGCCGTGACTTCCCGACCACCCGGGCGGCAACGGAGGAGCCCTCAGCCGAATGTTGCCCGGCTCGCGGGCGGGTGCTGCCCGGGGGCGGTCGTCAGGCGGGTGGTTCGGGGCGGGCGAAGGGCACGGTGGATCGGACCGTGAGGTCCGTGGGTGCGGGCGGCAGGTCTCCGTCGCCGCCCGGCCGGGACGTGGCACCCCGCCAGCCCCAGCGGTCCGGCTCGGGCTCCGGGGCCGCCGGTCCGGTTCCGTCGGACGCCGTGCCGGCCGGCCCGGAGGTGCCCGGCTCCGGGCGCCACGCGTCCACCCGCCCGCCGAGGTGCAGCGCCGCCGCCAGCAGCGCGCAGGCCACGAACGCCATCACCAGCCCCCGGCCGTACTCGACCTTGAAGCCGTCCTCGGGAGAGTAGAAGAAGGTGCGCTGGCCGGAGTCGTCGAGCGAGAACGCCGTGGCGGCGAGGACGCCGAGCAGGGTCACCGCCAGGGCCAGGCCGGCCACCCGCGCGTTGTGCCGCACGGTTGCCGTCCCGCCCAGGGCCAGGCCCAGGACCATGCACAGCGCGAGGAGCCCCACCAGGTAGCCCACCCCGAACCCGCCGATGTCGGCCACCCCGCCCGGCACCCGCAACGAGGTGTTGCCCTCGGGACCCCCGTTCGGGACGGTCATCACCATCCACTCGCCGATGAGCGACGCGAACGCCGCCACCACGCCGAGGCCGGCCGGCACCAGCGGCAGCCGCCGGTCCCGCCCCAGCCCGGCCAGCGACCGGCCGACCCGCTCGGGAGGTGTGGACCCGGGCCCGCCCCACTCCACTACGGCGGTGCCGTCGGACCGGTTGTCCTGCCGGGGAATGGGGAGATCCTGGGACATCGGCCACCTCTCCGCCGCTCACGGGCCAGAACCGAATCATGACACAGGCCACACCGCAGCCCGGAAGTCGACGCGCCCCGGTCCCGTGGCGGAACCCATCGGCCGCCGGGTCGGTGCCGGCCGGACCGGGCCCGTCCGGACCCGATCGGGAGCAGTCGCTCGTCCGCCGCCCGGCTTTCGGTTAGCGTCGGTGCATGCCTATCCGTAACGCATCCGCACGCTGGCAGGGCGATCTCGCCGAGGGTTCCGGCACGGTCCGTACCGGCAAGGGCGGGCTGCAGGGGAACTACTCCTTCAAGTCGCGCTTCGAGGAGGGCGAGGGGACCAACCCCGAGGAGCTCATCGGTGCGGCCCACGCCTCCTGCTTCTCGATGGCGCTCTCCAAGCAGCTCGCCGACGCCGGTGTCACCGGCACCTGGGTCGAGACCGTCGCCAAGGTGCACTTCGACAAGACCGACGCCGGAATGACCGTGACCCGGATCGACCTGGAGACGGTCGGCCAGGCCCCCGGCCTCGACCAGGTTCAGTTCGCCGAGCTGGCCGAGACCGCCAAGGAGAACTGTCCCATCTCGCGGCTGCTCTCCCCGGGCGCCCAGATCAGCCTCACCGCCCGTCTCGCCTCCTGACCCCTACCGCCCGTATCGCCTCCTGACCCCTACCGGCCGGTGCCCCGGGCCTCTCTCGGCCCGGGGCCCGCGATGCCCGGCCGGCCGGGCATCGCGGGCGGAGTGGAGTCCTCCGATCCGCCACGGACGGGGCACCTCTGCGTACCTGGGCGGATCTTCGATTGTCGGCGGGCCGGGCGGTTCGGGGGACAATGGGGGCGTGGCGGTGGAGATGAGTAAGGAACGCTTCGAGGAGTTGGTGGGCGACGCCCTCGACGAGGTCCCCGAGGAACTGCTCGGGCTGATGAGCAACGTGGTGATTCTGGTCGAGGACGACCCGCCCCCCGGCGACGAGGACCTGCTCGGTCTCTACGAGGGGCACGCGCTCACTGAGCGGGGCTGGGACTACTCCGGTGTCCTGCCGGACCGCATCTTCATCTACCGTCGGCCGATTCTGCGGATCTGCGACACCGACGAGGACGTCGTCGACGAGGTGGCGGTGACCGTGGTGCACGAGATCGCCCACCACTTCGGCATCGACGACGAGCGCCTGCACAACCTCGGCTGGGGCTGAGACCGGCCCGTCCACCGTTTCCGCCCGTCCGGTCCCGTCGCTCGGCGTCCCCCGGCGCCGGTACGCACCCGTGGCCCGGGTCGAAGGCCGTACCCGGCCGGCTCGGCGAGTTGCGCTGGTCTCCTACCCTCCGGGCAGACACCCCGAATCAGGAGGCACTTCCATGCGCAGCGCGCTGTTCTCGGCCGAGAACCTGGAGAAGGAGTCCGCCCAGCCCGGCATGCGGCTGCAGAACTCCAAGATGTTGAAGATCGAGCTGAACGGCGAGGCAATGGCCCGCGTCGGCTCGATGGTCGCCTACCAGGGGCAGGTGCAGTTCCAGGCCCTGGGCTCCGGCGGTCTGGGCAAGTTCCTCAAGCAGAAGCTCACCGGCGAGGGCGTCCCGCTGATGAAGCTCAGCGGCCGAGGCGACGTCTTCCTCGCCGAGTTGGCCAAGGACGTGCACATCGTCGACCTGGAGCCGGGCGACGCGCTGTCCATCAACGGCTCCAGCGTGCTGGCCTTCGACTCCACCCTCCAGTACGACATCCGGATGGTGGGCGGCGCCGGGATGGCCTCCTCGTCCGGCCTGTTCAACTGCGTCTTCACCGGTCACGGCCGGATCGCGATCACCACGAAGGGCACCCCGGTGGTGCTCAACGTCGACGCCCCGACCTACGTCGACCCGCAGGCCGCCGTCTGCTGGTCGGCCAACCTGCAGACCGGCTACCACCGGGCCGAGCAGCTCGGCCTGGGCTCGCTGCTGGGCCGCAGCACCGGCGAGGCGTTCACGATGAGCTTCGCCGGTCAGGGCTTCGTCGTGGTGCAGCCCTCCGAGGAGCCGCCGGTCGCCGGCAGCGGCGCCCAGGAGCAGCAGGGCGGCCTGCTCGGCGGCCTGCTGAGCTGACCGGCGCCGGTCGGCGCTGACCCGGCCGGGGTGCCCGTGGACCGCGGGCACCCCGGTCTCAGCTCAGCTCGCCGGCGCGCAGCCGCGTCAGCCAGGCCGCCGCGTCGAGGTAGTCGGCGTCCGAGAGACCGGCCGGCGCGGGCACCGGCCGGTCGCCCGAGCCGTCGGCCCAGCGGTGCCGGGGGTACGACCCGAGGAAACGTACGTCCGCGCAGACCCGGCGCAGCCCCTGCAACGCCTCCCCGAGCCGGACGTCGGCCACGTGGCCGGTGCAGTCCAGGAAGAAGACGTATCGTCCCAGCGCCTCACCCGTCGGGCGGGACTCGATCCGGGTCAGGTTGATCCCGCGCACCGCGAGCTCCATCAGCACCGACAGCAGGGCGCCCACCCGGTCGTGGGCGATGTACACGGCCAGCGACGTCACGTCGTCCCCGGTGGGGGGCGGGGGCGGGCCGGGGCGGGACAGCAGGGCGAACCGGGTCACCGCGTCGGCGTGGTCGGCGATCTTGTCGGCCAGCACGGCCAGCCGGTGCCGGGCCGCCCCGATCGGGGCGCAGATCGCCGCGTCGTACTCGCCGCCGGCCGCGCCGGCCGCAGCGGCCCCGTTGGAGAGCACGTCGACCACGATCGCGTCGGGAACGTACGCGCGCAGCCACCCTCGGCACTGGGTCGACGCCTGCGGGTGGGCGGCCACCGAGCGGATCGATCCCAGGATCACCCCCGGTCGGGCGCCGAGCACGAACTCGACCGGCAGGATCACCTCCCGGGTGATCGCCAGGGGGTCGCCCTCGGCCAGCTCGTCCAGCGTCACCCCGACCGCGCCACCGATCGAGTTCTCCAGCGGCACCAGCGCCGCGTCGGCATCCCCCGCCCGGACGCTCTCCAGCGCCTCGCCAACGCTGCGGGCGGGCGTACGGGTGCCGCGCTCGGCGGCGGGCACGGTGCGCAGCGCCTGCTCGGCGAAGGTGCCCTCGGGGCCGAGGTAGACGAAGCGGGTGGGCGGGGTTCCGGGCATGGCGCCAGCCTACGCACCCGGTACGCCCACGGTCCCGCCGTCGCAGGCGAGCGTCCGGATGCCCGTCGGCCCGGCCACCCGCACCTCGATGGTGCAGACGTCGGTGCCGGCGGTGACCAGCTCCAGCGCCCCCGGCCGCCCCCGGGTGACCACCTGGAGCTCCTCGTGCCCGGTCACCCGGAGCACGGTGTACTGCCAGTCCCCGGCACAGAGCGGGCCGATGCGCACCCGCACCCCCACCGACCGGGGCAGCACGCCGGCCGAACTCCGCAGCAGGGTGATCACCCGATCCCCGGACGGGCCCTCCCGGCAGGCGGTGGCGACCAGGTCGGCGTTGGCGGTGGGCGGGGCGGCCGGCGGCGGGGGCACCGGGATCACGGGGGTGGCGGGCGGGGTCGGGCTGGCGGAGGCGCCCGCCGTGACGCTCGGCACCGGGGCCGGCCGACGCAGCTCGGGCGGCGTGCCGCAGCCGGCGGATGCCAGGGCGAGGGACGCGACGGCGAGCAGCCCGACCGGGCCGGACGGCCTGCGGGGTACGGCGTGGTGCGGTGCGATGGGCGGCACGAGCCGATCCTTGCATCGGGGACTGTCATTGCAGCCGGGCGGCCGAGCCCATCGTAGGAGCCGCCGAGGCTCCGGTGAAGGGCCGACCGCGCGACGCCGTCCCGGGCGCGGGCACAGCGGGCCGGGGCGAAGCGCCGTCAGTCGAGGAGGCGGTGGCCGGCCCGACGCAACGCGGAGGTCGCCTCGTCCAGCCGCACGGCCGGGACCAGCGCGTGGTCGGTGTCGTACGTGGAGAAGGCCACCACGTTGACGCGTGCCTCGGCCAGCGGGGCGACCAGCGCGGCCAGGGTGCCGGTCACCGCCTTGCCGAACGGATTGACGATGCGCAGACAGCGCCAGTCGGTCTCCACCTCGGTCGGGGCGCGGGACGCCGGGCAGATCACCGAGATCCCGTCGACGGACCAGCTCACGCTGATTACCTCGTCGTCAGCCAGGTCACCCCAGAGGGCGGGGCGGAGCGTGGCGTCGGCGGTCAGCCGGCACACCGCGTACTCCCCTGGCAGCAGAGCGACATCGATCATGAGGGCACCCTACGGCCTGGATGTCGGCCCGCCACAGCGCCAAGGGTGCGGCGAAGCCCACATTCGTGCAGTTCAGGGCGGCAATGGGCGGATCAGACCTCGGAGAAGAAGGTGAGCGACCCGGCGACCTTGCCGCCGGTCAGCACCGGCGTGGAGATGGCGTCCACGGTGGGGTCCGACCGGCCCGCCGTCGAGGTCTGGACCCGGAGCAGCCCCCGGGCGAGCCGCCCGGAGTGCAGGGCCAGCAGCGGCGGGATCTTGTCGGTCTCCTGCTCGGTCAGCTCGCCCCGGTTGGCGGTGAAGTCGAGCAGGCTCAGGCAGCCGTCGAGCAGCGGGAGGCCGATCACGTCCTCCGGGCAACCCAGGCAGAGCAGGTCGCAGCCGGCCGCGGAGACCGCGACGACGCGGGTGTCGACGTCGATCAACAGGCAGGGCTCGGCCGCACCGAACACGGTGGCCGACCACTGCCCGAAGTTGTCGGACTCCTGCTCCGGCGGTGTCCGGGCGGCAGGCGCGAACACTTCCGAGAGGGAAAGTTCGACGTGGGCCACCGCACCTCCTATGTACACCGACGGTCTGTCCACGCTAACCGGTCGTCGCGAAGACTGCCGACCGCGTACCAGTCACTGGGCCGCCGGTGATCAGTTGCCCTGACCGGGTGGCTGGCGACGGCGCGGCCGGTGTTCCGGGGTGGTGACCGGACCGCGTGGCGTCGCCGGAGACGTTACCGGCGGTTGGCCGGCTTGTCAGCGGCCGTTCGGCCGTCGTCGAACCACCGGTAGTCGGCGGCTGGACGGTACGTGCCCTTCATCCAGGTGCCGGGATGCTGCGCGACCCGGGCCAGCTTCTCGGCGGTGGCCGGGCTGATCCGGTTGCCCCCGGCCACGAGCAGGCGATCCAGCTCGCGGTGGGTGGCCATCATGCAGTCGTTCGGCAGGCCGTACACGCTGATGACGCCGGAGCCGACGAAGGTCAGCACGGGCGTCACCGGGATCGTCAGCCCCACGGCCTTGGAGAGCGCCTTGCTCGCCCGCTTGGCGTCCCGGCGCGTCTCGACCACATATGGCGGTCGCTTGCCGTTGATCTGGACGACGTCTCCCGCCACCAGCACCCGGGCCCGACCGTGGTCGGCGATGGTCACTGCGAAGAGGCCGCTGGGGCCGATCGCGAGGAAGCCGGCCCGGTCGTCCTGCCCCTGGTCGAGGAGGAGGTCCGAGGTGTCCGTGCGGGGCCACTCGATGACGTGCCAGGCCGGCCCGAGGTGGTCGAGCCGACCGAGGGCGCGTGCCCCGGCCGCCTCCAACCGGCGGGCGCCCCGCTCGGCGCGCCGACGGCGAGCCCACTCCAGTGGGCTCGGACGGATCGGCTCGAGCACCCCCGACGCCTCCGGGCGGGGGTGTGGCACCGACACGGACGGCAGTGTCCGCGAGGTGGGTGTGGCTGGACGTGCGGGAAAGACAGTCATCGCGACCTCCGGCAAAAGGTCCCTCGAAGTTATGTCCTCACTACCCTACGTTGACCTACCGGGTACCCGGCAAGTCGAAGCGCCGGAGTGAGTGCGGATGAATGCCATATTCATCCACAGTTGTTTTACCGGATGCCGCCAAACCCTGCCCTACGCTTGGCCGGGTGACCCACTACGTGGACAGCGAAGTCGGCCGCCTCGGCACGGTGCTGCTGCACCGACCCGGCCCGGAACTGGCCCGACTCACCCCTCGCAACAACGACTCCCTGCTCTTCGACGCTATCCCATGGGTTGGACGGGCACAGGAGGAGCATGACGCGTTCGCCGCGGCGCTGCGCGAGCGCGGGGTGGAGGTGCTCTACCTCGCTACCCTGCTGGCCGAGACCCTCGCCGTCGCCGACGCCCGCGCCGGGCTGACCGAGCAGGTGCTCAGCTCGCCCCGGCTCGGCGACGCCCTGCGCCGCCGGGTCACCGAGCACCTCGCCTACCTCGACCCCGCAGCCCTCGCCGACGTGCTCATCGCCGGGCTCGCCCACGAGGAGCTGCGGCTCAGCCGGGAGCGGCCGGGCGGGTTGGTCTACACCCTGATGGACCGGCACGACTTCGTCATCGCCCCGCTGCCCAACCTGCTCTTCACCCGGGACTCCTCACTGTGGATCGGCGACCGGGTCGGGGTGACCAGCCTGGCCATGCCGGCCCGCCGCCGGGAGACCACCATCACCGACGCGATCTACCGACACCACCCGCGCTTCGTCGGCACGGAGTTCGTCTACCACCCGGGCCTGGAACCTCTGGAGGGCGGCGACGTGCTGCTGCTGGCCCCCGGGGTGTTGGCGGTCGGGGTGGGCGAGCGGACCACACCCGCCGGGGCGGAACGGCTCGGCCGGCAGGTGTTTGCCGCCGGGCTGGCCCACACCATCCTGGTGGTTCCGATCGCCCAGGAGCGGGCCACCATGCACCTGGACACGATCTGCACGATGGTCGACGTCGACGCCGTGCTGATGTACGCGAACGTGGCGAGCACCCTGGCCGCGTACACGGTGGTGGCCGGGCCGGACGGCGAGCCGCAGGTGGACGGGCCGGCGCCGTTCCTGCGTGCCGCCGCCGACGCGATGGACCTCGACCAGCTCCGGGTCATCGACACCGGCCTCGACCCGGTGACCGCCGAGCGGGAGCAGTGGGACGACGGCAACAACACCCTCGCCCTCGCCCCCCGGCTCTGTGTCGGCTACGAACGCAACACCGGGACCAACGCCCAGCTCGAACGGGCCGGCATCGAGGTCATCCCGATCGCCGGCTCCGAGCTGGGCTCCGGCCGGGGCGGCCCGAGGTGCATGTCCTGCCCCCTGGTCCGCGACCCGCTGAAGCGGTGACGGAGGGCCCCTGGGCGACGCCTGGCGTGGGTGCAGGGGGCCTGTCAGCGGCCCACCCACCCCCGGAGTGCCCACCGAGCCGTGCGAGCGGCTCAGCGGCGGTGGGGACTCCGGGGCGGCGCGGGCCTGGTTGTTGCGGGCTCTGGCAGCGGCGCGGGATCAGTGGCGGCGTGACCAGGGTCAGCGGAGGGTGAGTTGGCGGCCGAGCAGGCCGTGCCGGGCCCGGCGGCCGGCCGCGTCCAGCGGCTCTCCGGTCTCCAGCGCCTCGGCGTAGCGCTTGCCGAACTCCGTCACCGGCTGCTCCCAGTCGGCCGCCGGCACGTCCTCGGGCAGGTCCCAGACCGGCACGAGGCGACCGTGCGCCCGGAACATGCCGGCGAACTTGGTGTTCCCGGCGAGGGTGAGCGTGCCCGCCACGCTCAGCCGGGCCAGCGCGTCCAGGGCAGCGTCCTCGTCGTCGGGGAGCACCCAGCGCACATGTGCCTTCTCCGGCACCTGGCACCAGTACGCGGCCCGCGCGGCGGCCAGCCGGACGGTCGGATAGATCGCCGCGTTGGCCCGCTCCAGCGACGCCTGGACGGTCGGGTCGTCGGTGGCCCCCGGGTCGAGCCAGAACTCGAAGCCCTCGTGCATGCTGATCTCCAGTGGCCCGTCGACCAGGATGTCCTGGAGTCGAGGGCCGGGGCCCGGCAGCGGCGGCACCATGACCGGCTTGCCCGGCTCGGCGCGCAGCGCGCAGAGCAGCGCCTCGGCCAAGTCCCGGGAGACGTCGCCGGACTGCTGGTGGCGCTGGAGCCCGATGAGGACCCGGCCGTCGGCCTTCGTCATCGCCGGGGCGGCCGTCGGCAGCACGCTGGCCAGGGTGACCGGGCGGTCGCCGTGCTCCTCGACCAGTTCGGGGACGAGCCGCAGCGGCGCGGATGCGGCCGGGACCAGTTCGCGCAGGGCGATCCACTCCGGCTCGTCGGTCAGCCCCTCGAACGGCCGGGGCACGAAGATGTCCCGCACCTTCTCCCGCTTGGGGGTGACTTCGGCGGCCCGTTGGTTCTTTCGACGCTTGCTCACGGCGAATCAGCCTAGAGGCCGCTCCGGGAGCGACGGCGCCGACCCGCCCCACCCGCGCCGCGTCCGGTCCGAGAAGGCACCCGCCCCACCCGCGCCGGGTCCGGCCCGACCAGGCACCCGCCCCGACGGGCCGGGGCACGCCCCCGACGTCGACCAGGTGCGGCCGACAGGGCGGGGACGGGATCAGCCGGCGGCGACGAGATCCGGGTGGGACGTGCCGGCGGGGTCGAACTCGGCCCAGACGCTCTGCCCGAGGCCGTCCCGGTCGACGCCCCAGCGGCTGGCCAGCCCGGAGACGATGTGCAGGCCGCGGCCGTCGACCGCGTCCAGGGTGGCGGGCCGAATGAGTGGCCCGACGCCCGCCCCGCCGTCGGTGACCCGGAGCTGGACGACGTGCCCGTCGCCGGGGAGTGGACGCAGCCGCCAGGCCACCCGGACCACCCCGCCGGGGAGCGGGTCAGCGTGTCGGACCGCGTTGCCGACCAGCTCGGCCAGGACGGCCACCAGGTCGGCCAGCAGCAGCGGGAGGACGAGGCCGGTCAGCTCGTCGGCGAGCCGGTGCCGGGCCAGGCGCGCGCCGGTCACGTCGTGCGGCACCACCACGCACCACGACCGCTCGACCGGCCTCCTGGTCACCGTGCTCCTTCTCGCCCGCGGTGGCGTTCGTCCGCGCTCAACCGCGTGGCAGCCGCACCTCTGCGACCGTACCGCGACCTGCCCTCGGACGCAGGGATACCCAGCCATTCTGCTGTTCGACGACCCGTCGGACGAGATACAGGCCGAGCCCCGCGCCCGGGTAGCCCCGGCGGTCGCCGGACTCGCCCTGCCAGAACCGGTCGAACGCCCGCTCCACGTGCTCGGGCCGGATGCCGATGCCCCGGTCGCTGACCCGGAAGCACACGGTCTGGTCGTTGCCGCTGGCGACGATCTCGATCGGGGAGTCGGGTGGGGAGTATTTCTCGGCGTTGGTGCCCAGCTCGGTCAGCACCGTCGCCAGGATCTGCCGGTCCCCGACCGCCTTCGGCAGCCCGGCCGGGACGTCCAGCACGATCCGGCGGCGAAGGTCGCCGGGCAGGTCGGCGACGGCCGCCCGGAGCGCCTCGCCGAGGTCGAACGGGGCCGGCGGCTCACCGGGGCGCCCCTCGGTGGCGGAGACGAGCAGCCGGTCGACCAGCCGGGCCAGTTCGTTGGCCCGCTGCCCGATGACCCGGGCGGCCTGCCGCCGGTCGGTGTCGGTCAGTGAGTCCCAGTGGTCGGTGAGGGTGTCGGCGTACCCCTTGATGACGGTGACCGGGGTGCGCAACCCGTGGCTGGTGACCGCGACGAAGAGGTCCCGGTCCTGGTCGCGTAGCTGTTGGTCGGTGATGTCCCGGAAGGTGACCACGTGCAGCGCGCCGGGGCCGGGCAGCTCCCCCGAGGTGATCTTCAGCCAGCGGCCGTCCGGCAACCGGTGGTCGAGGACCTGTCCGGACGGGGGGAGCGGGAACGGCAGCGGGCGGTTCAGCGCCTCGGCAACCGGCCGGCCGGTCACCTGGGCGGCGGCCGGGTTCCAGAGCCGGACGTGGCCGCCCCGGTCGACCACGGCCAGACCGTCGGCCAGCGCCGCCACCACCGGGCCGTCGCCGTGCACCGGCAGGCCGCTCTGGTCGCCGTACATGTGGGCGATGCAGGAGGCGATGTATTCCACCACCTCGTGCTGCCCCCGGGCTGTGGAGTCGTCGTGGTCCGGGTAGAAGGCGTGCAGGCTGCCGACGGTGAACCCGCCGATCTCGGCCCGCGCGGCCACCATCCGGTGCAGCCCCCGGCCGGTGAGCTCCTCGCCGACCGGGCCGGGGATCCGGTCCACCCGGATGTCGCGGACGCGGGGGCCGGAGAGCAGACAGATGGTGGCCGGGTCGGTGTGCGACACCGGCCGGCCGACGGCCCAGTCGGCGCTGCTGGTCGCGGCGATCACCCGGCCGCCGGTGGGTGCGAATTCCACGAAAGCCGTGCTGGCCGCTCCGATGGTCGACTGCACCACCTGGAGCAGCCGGTTCAGGACCGGGAGCCCGGCCTCACCAGAGTTGATCATTTCGACCACCCTGCCATGGCCGACGATGAGAGCGGCGAGGTCCGTGCGGTCCGGCATGTCCCGAGTGTGCTCTGCCGGCCCCTCCATCGACACCCCCGACCGGTCGGGCACCCGGGCCGCCCGGGCCGCCCCGGCGAGCCAGCGGGCCATCCCGCTGCGTGGGCTCACCGGCCCAGCCGGGCCAGCGCGTGGGCAGGCCGGTCGGTGATGATCCCGTCGACCCCGACGTCGAGCACCAGCTCCAGGTCGTCCGGCTTGTTGACGGTCCAGACGTACACCTGGTTGCCGGCGGCCCGCAGCGTGGGCACCAGCCGCGGGCGGGCCCGCACCAGCGCGACCTTCGGCGCGGCGACTCGGGTGCCGGCCGGCAGCCGGCCGGGCCACAGCCAGCGCGGCAGCCCGTCCATCAGCAGCACCGTGGGCAGCCTGGGGGCGAGATCGTGGAGGCGGCGCACCGCCAGCGGCGAGAAGGACATCACGGTGACCCGGACCGGGTCGTCGGCTCCCGGCTCGGCCAGGCCGTACCGGCGCAGCAGCGTCACCAGGCGGCGCTCCACGTCCCGGCCGTACCGGGAGGGATGCTTGGTCTCGATCAGCAGCTGGACGGGCCTCCCGGCGTCCAGCACGGCGTCCAGCAGCCGCCCAAGGGTGAGCAGCCGGGTGTGCGACTCGTCGAGCGGCTCCGCGCCGTCGACCGGGGGGCAGCCCGGGTGCCAGGAGCCGAAGTCCAGCGCCTCGAGCTCGGCGAGCGTACGCGCGCTGACCAGGCCGGTGCCGTTGCTGGTCCGCTCCAGCCGCCGGTCGTGCACACAGACCAGGTGCCCGTCGCGGGTCAGCCGGACGTCGCACTCCAGGCCGTCGGCGCCCTCGGCGAGGGCCCGAAGGTATGCGGCGAGGGTGTGCTCCGGCAGGTCGGCGGAGGAGCCGCGGTGTGCGAAGACGAGGGGGCCCATGCCCGTCGCTCTCAGATGATCCGACCCGGCATCCCATCCTCGCCGACCACTGGTCGCCCGACGGCGGCCCACTGGCGCATCCCGCCGTCGGCGTTGCACACCTCGTCCCAGCCGTTGTTCTTGAGGTATGCCACCACCTGCGCCGACCGTCCGCCGGAGCGGCAGATGACGGCCACCTCCCGGTCGGTCGGCACCTCCGCCATCCGGGCCGGCAACTCCATCATCGGCAGGTGGTGGGCGCCGGGGGCATGCCCGGCCGCCCATTCGTCGTCCTCGCGGACGTCGAGCAGGTAGGTGTCGTCGGCGATCTCGGTCACGGGCACGGTGGGAACCTGGGGTCCGAACACGGCTACCAAGCCTAGAGCCTCGCCGATCGGAACCTGCCACGGACGTGCCGAAACGATTTGTGGCGTGGTCAGAGCCGGTTCACCCAGCGGGGGTTGGCCTGGGCCCAGTCGGGCATCCGGGTGCCCCGGACGGCGTCGAAGAGGCTGTTCGCGCCGTCGTCCAGCACCACGTACGAGACCTCGTCGATGACCTCCGGGTGGGAGGGGAGTTGCACGCCGGTCAGCGCGTCCGGGGGCAGATCCCGGAGGGTGAGCGCCAGGTCCTCCAGGGGTACGCCGTTGGTGTCGACGGTCAGCGACGCGCCGACCGCCCGGATCAGCCGGTCGAGCTTCACCGGGTCGCGCCGCAGGTTCGTCGCGCCGGCCCGGTCCAGCATGGCCCGGAGGAGTTGCTGCTGGTGGCGCTGTCGGTCGTAGTCGCCGCCGGGCAGGTCGTAGCGCTGGCGGACGTAGTCCAGCGACCGGGCGCCGCCCATCTGCTGGCAGCCGGGGGTGAACAGGGTTTGGGTGTGGATCGAGCGGACCTCGGTGTCGACGCACATGCGTACCCCGCCGAGCAGGTCGATGACCTGCCGCAGCCCGGCGAAGTCGATCAGCGCGGCCCCGTCGAAGCGCAGGCCGGTGAGCCGGGTGAGGGTGGCCGAGAGCAGTTGGACGCCGGACTCGCCGCCGCCGCCGTGCTCGTACGCGGCGTTGATCTTGTCGGTGCCGCCGTCCCAGCCGTTCGGGCCGGGCGGGATGGCCACCAGCAGGTCGCGCGGGACGGAGATCAGGTACGCCCGTCCCATGTCGGCCGGCATGTGCACCACGAGGATGGTGTCGGAGCGTTGGTCGGCCCCGGCGGTGGTGCCGGCCCGCCGGTCGGAGCCGACCAGCAGGTAGTTGAGCGCGCCGTCGAGGTCGGTCCGCTTCTGCCGGGCGCCTGGGTCGAGCAACTGCTCCCGGGTCACTGTGCGCTCGTACCGGTGGCTCAGGGCCTTGAGCCCGACCACCGCGGCGGCGGCCAGTAGCGTCAGGGCGAGGCCGACCCCGAGCAGCGCCCGGCACCATCGGGGTACGCCCCGGCGGGCCGGCCCACGCCGCCCCTGCTCGGATGTTCCTGGACTGACCGTGACGCCCCCCGTGGCCGTACGTGAAAGTTCCTCACGTCAGGCTACGGGGGCATCAGGGCCGGCGGGTCGCTTTCGCCGGACAAGCTAACTGCGGGTCGCTTTCGCGGGGACGGGCGCTACTTGCGGGTCGAGAGGACGGCCGGGTTCGCGTAGACGAACTCGGCGAGCTTGTCGTCCTTGATCGCCTGGAACATCGCCATCGTCTGCGGGCTCAGCGTCTCGTTCAAGCCGTCGGCGGTGGGGTGGAACTTCCCGTCGTTGGTGCGCAGCATCGTCAGGTCGTTGCCGGTGACACCGCGCATGGTGAAGATGAAGTCGATGATCGGCGCATCGCCGGTGTCCAGCACGAGGGCCCCCCCGGCCGCCTTCATCAGCGCGTTGAGCTTCACCGGATTGGTCAGCGTGCCGTCCTGGGTCGCCTTCTTCGCCATCGCCTTGATGAGCTGCTGCTGGTTCTGCTGGCGGTCGTAGTCGCCGCCGTCCAGGCCCTTGCGCTGCCGGGAGTAGTCCAGCGCCGCCCAGCCCTCCATCTCCCGGCAGCCCTTCTTGTGCACCACCGGGGTCATCGCCTTGCCGGTCTTCTCGGCGTCCGCGTTCCACATCGGCTTGCCGTCGACGTACGACATGTGGATCGATTTGACCTCCTGCGAGACGCAGATCTGCACGCTACCCAGGGTGTCGATGATCTTCTTGAAGCCGCCGAAGTTGATGATTGACGCACCGTCGAAGCTGACCCCGGTCATGTGCTTGATCGTCTTCGCCATGAGCTGCGCGCCGCCCTCCCAGCCGCCGCCGTTCTCGGCGCCGAACCGGAAGGCGGCGTTGATCTTTGTGACGCCGTGGCCCGGAATCTCCGTCTCGGTGTCGCGCGGGATGGAGATCAGGTACGCCTGGTCGTGGGAGGCGGGGATGTGCAGCACGATGATGCTGTCCGCCCGGACATCCTCGGCGGCCCAGCGCTCCCGGGCGTCCACACCCAACAGCAGCATGTCGATCGGGCCGTCCAGGCTCGCGCCGCCCTCGGCGTCGGACTTGCCGGCCTCGCCGAGCAGGTTGCGCTGGGCGATGTTGCCGGTGGCCTGGCTGATGACCGCCTTGCTGCCCACGATGGCGACCCCGCTGGTCAGCATCAGCACCGCGCCGAAGACGACGGTGAGGCGGGCCCAGAGGGGGTCCTTACGGCGCTTGCGCTTGCGCGCGGGAACCCCGTCGGGGCGGCGGTTGCCGCCACGGGACTGCGCCGGGATGGCCGACGGGACCCGTGCGGTCGCGCCGACGGGTGCCGACGCCGGAGTGCGACGGTTGGTATGAACCGGCATGCACGCTCCAGCTCGCTCGGTCAAGGGGGCGGCACCACTGTACGTACCGCTTCCCGTCGAGGCGAGGTCGTCGCGCGGTAATGCGCCGTTATTTCGACAACGCCCGTGGGATTTGCCCGAACGGCCAATTCAATGCGACCGGCCGGCGGCTGCCCCTGGTGGGAAGAGGGGCGACCGCCGACCGGCTATGACGTGTGTCGACTTAAGAACCGTCGGGTCAGTTCCCCGTACCGGCCCCGGCGGTCGGCGGGTTGGCCTTCACCCAGTCGGCCATCGTGTCCGCCGACATGGCCTTGTACATGGCCAGCGCCTTCTCCCGGTCGGAGACCACCACCGACTCGCCGTTGATCGTCTCGCTGCCCGCGTTCGGGCTGGTGACGAAGATCAGGCTCTCTCCGCGCAGGCTGCGGAACTGCACCGCCATGTCGACCAGCGAGAACCCCTGGTCCACGGTGACCGCGTCAGTCACCGACTGGAGGAACCCGTTCAGCTTCGTCGGCTTCGTCAGCGTTTCGGTGCTGGCTGCCTTGTCCATCAGCGCCCTCAGGAACTCCTGTTGGTGGCGCATGCGCGCGAAGTCGCCGTCCGGGAACTGCTTGCGCTGCCGGATCCAGTCCAGCGCCTCGGTGCCGTTCATGTGCATGGTGCCCTTGGTGAATTTCCGGAACGGCTTGTGGATCGACTTGACCGTCCGCTCCACCTTCAGGTCGACCCCACCGAGGGCGTCGGTGACCTGCTTGAACCCGGCGAAGTCGATCGCCATCACGTTGTCGATGCGCACGTCGGTGAAGCACTCCACCGTCTTCACCGCCAGCGGCAGCCCGCCGAACGCGAACGCAGCGTTGATCTTCGCCCGCTGGCCCGAGCCGCAGTCGGCCTGGGCGTTCTCGGGGATCGGCACGTACAGGTCGCGGGGGACGGAGACCAGGTAGGCGGACTTGTGGTCGGCCGGGATGTGCATGACGATGATCGTGTCCGCCCGCCACTGGCTCTGCTGGTCCACCGGGGCGTCCGGGTCCCGCGAGTCGGTGCCGACCAGCAGGATGTTCAGCGCGCCGTCCACCGCCTTGGCCGGCCGCCCGCCCGTCAACTCCGAGAAGGGGTCGGTGCGGGCCAGGTCTTTGTTGAGGTTGCGGGTGTAGAACCAGGCACCCGCCCCGCCGAGCAGCGCGAGCACCAGCACCGCCACGCCGGTCACCAGGGCGATCCGGCGCCACTGCGGGCGCGGCCCGCGCCCGCCCGGCCGTCCTGGACCGCCCCGCCCCCCGGGACCGTTCGGTCCGGACGGGCCGCCCGGACCGGCGAAGCCACCGGCCGGCGGCCGGTCGTCGTGCGAGGGGTACCGCTGGGCGGCGGGCACCTGGGCGTGCCCCGATGAACCCTGGCCGGGGCCCGGGACCGAGGCGCGTCCGGCACTGCGATGCAGATGCGGGAGCGGGACGCCGGCGGGAGTGGTCGCTGACATGTACCCGAGCGTACGTAGCCCGGTCGAGCGCCGCCGTGAACCGCAGGCCGTCCGGCAAGCCGCGTCCCGGGGGCGGGCTACCCTAGCCGCTCGCGGAAGTGCTCGATCGTGCGCCGGAGGCCGTCCTCGGGCGCCACCGAGGGCTCGTATCCGAGCAGCTCACGGGCGAGGGTGAGGTCGGGCCGGCGCATCTCCGGGTCGTCCGCGGCCCGGGTGACGTAGGTCACCTGTGACGTGCTGCCGGAGAGTGACACGATCAACTCGGCGAGTTGCCGCATGGTCAGCTCGTGCTCGGTGCCGCAGTTGACCGGGCCGGTCTCCGTCGAGTCGAGTAGCAGCAGGATGCCGCGTACCAGGTCCTCGACGTAGCAGATCGACCGGGTCTGCTGACCCGTGCCGTGCACCGTGATCGGTTCGCCATGCAACGCCTGGGAGATGAACGTCGGGATGGCCCGGCCGTCGTCCGGCCGCATCCGCGGGCCGTACGTGTTGAAGATCCGCACGATCGCGGCGTCCAACCCCCGGTACCGGTGGTACGCCATGGTGGCCGCCTCCGAGAAGCGCTTCGCCTCGTCGTAGACGCTGCGCACACCGATCGGGTTGACGTTGCCCCAGTACGTCTCGCGCTGCGGGTGCTCCTTCGGGTCCCCGTACGCCTCGGAGGTGGAGGCCATCAGGAACCGGGCCCCGTCGGCGACCGCGCGGTCCAGCAGGTGCAGGGTGCCCACCGAGCCGACCCGGAGGATCTCCACCGGCAGGGTGGCGAAGTCGGTGGGGCTGGCCGGGGAGGCCATGTGCAGGATCGCGTCGAACCGCTCGGCCATCGCCGGGTGGTGGCTCGGCAGCCCGTCCGAGATGTCCGCCTCGACGAGCGTGAACGTCGGCCGCTCCACCAGGTGGGCGACGTTGTCCTTGGAGCCGGTGACGAAGTTGTCCAGCACCACCACCGTGCAGCCCCGGGCGACGAGGGAGTCCACCAGGTGTGAAGGGACGAAGCCGGCGCCACCGGTGACGAGGACGCGGTGACCGGGACCGAAGCGCGGAGCAACCTTCATAGGGCCAGCCTACAGAGGCGAGGAGGGGCCCCCTGCCAAAGCCAGGCGTGGCGGGGGCCCCTCGACAGCTCGGCTGGTGCAGGACCGAGCGGGTTTCTGATCAGTGCGCGCCGGCTCCGGTGAGCGAGCGCACCTCCAGTTCCGCGTACTTCTCCTCGTCGTGCTCCTTCGACACGATCGTGCCGATCCAGCCGCAGAGGAAGCCGAACGGGATGGAGAGGATGCCCGGGTTGGACAGCGGGAACCAGTGCCAGTCGTGATCGGGGAACATCGAGGTCGGCGCCCCGGAGACCACCGGCGAGAAGAACACCAGCAGTACTGCGGCGAGCAGGCCACCGTAGATCGACCAGACCGCGCCGGAGGTGTTGAACCGCCTCCAGAACAGGCTGTAGAGGATCGCCGGCAGGTTGCCCGAGGCGGCGACCGCGAACGCCAGCGCCACCAGGAACGCCACGTTCAGGCTCTGCGCGTAGATCGACAGGGCGATCGACACCGCGCCGATGACCAGGGCCGAGAGCCGGGCCACCCGGACCTCCTGACGCTCCGACGCCTGCCCCTTCTTGACCACGTTCGCGTAGAAGTCGTGCGCGAGGCTGGACGAGGAGGCCAGGGTGAGCCCGGCGACCACCGCCAGGATCGTGGCGAAGGCGACCGCCGCGATGATCGCCAGCAGGGTCGCCCCGCCGAGATCGCCGCCGAAGAACTCCTTGCCGAGGGCCTCGGCGAGCTGTGGCGCGGCGGTGTTGCCGGCCTTGTCCTGCGCGATGATCTCCTTGCCGCCGACCAACGCCGCCGCGCCGAAGCCTAGGGCGAGGGTGAGCAGGTAGAACGCGCCGATGATGCCGATCGCCCAGAGCACGCTCTTGCGGGCCGCCTTGGCGGTCGGCACGGTGTAGAAGCGGATCAGGATGTGCGGCAGGCCGGCCGTGCCGAGCACCAGCGCGATGCCGAGCGAGAGCAGATCGACCTTGTTGTAGAAGGTCTGTGTCGCGTTGCCGGCCACCTCGACGCCGTACCGTAGGCCCGGTTCGAGGAAGGCACTGCCCTTGCCGGAGGAGGCGGCGGCGTCGCCGAGCAGCTCCGACAGGTTGAAGTTGTACTTCGCCAGCACCAGCAGGGTCATCACCAGCGCGCCGGTCATCAGCAGGAACGCCTTGACGATCTGGACGTACGTGGTGCCCTTCATGCCGCCCACGGTGACGTAGACGATCATCAGTGCGCCGACCATGACGATCGTCGCGATCTTGGCGGTGTCGGCGTCCATGCCCAGGAACGTGGTGCCCGGCCGGATGCCGAGCAGGAGCGCCACCAGCGCGCCCGCGCCGACCATCTGGGCCAGCAGGTAGAAGATCGACACGGTGATGGTGGAGACCGCCGCCGCCGTCCGTACCGGACGCTGACGCATCCGGAACGCCAGCACGTCCGCCATCGTGTACCGGCCGGCGTTGCGCAGCAGTTCGGCAACGAGCAGCAGGGCGACCAGCCAGGCGACCAGGAAGCCGATCGAGTAGAGGAAGCCGTCGTAGCCGTAGAGGGCGATGATGCCGGCGATGCCGAGGAAGGACGCCGCCGACATGTAGTCGCCGCCGATCGCCATGCCGTTCTGGAAGCCGGAGAAGGACCGGCCGCCCGCGTAGAAGTCGGTGGCGGTCTTGGTCTGCCGGCTGGCCCAGACCGTGATGGCCAGGGTGATCGCCACGAAGACCAGGAAGAGCGTGATGGTCAGGTTGCGGGCGGTGTCACTGCCCGCCTCAGCCACGAGGACCGTGTTCATGCCTCACCTCCCCGATCTCGGCGCGGATCCGGTCGGCGACCGGGTCGATCTTCCGGTCGGCGAACCGGGAGTAGAGCCAGGCGATGAGGAACGTGGAGACGAACTGGAGCAGGCCGAAGACCAGGGCGACGTTGATGTGGCTGCCGAAGAGCCGCGTGCCCATGAAGTCCCGCGCGTACGCGGAGAGGATCACGTAGAGCGCGTACCAGAGGAAGAACGCGACGGTCATCGGGAAGATGAATCCGCGCAGCGTGCGACGCAGACCGGCGAACTCGTCCGACCGCTGTACGGCGAGGTACCGCTCTGCCGTGGACGCGGCCGGGACCGGTGTCTCCGTCGCGGTCGGCGGCTTGTCGGGCGCGGGTGTTTCCGTGGACATCTGTGGATCACCACCTTCACAGGCGTGGGGGGTTTCGCCGCACGGTAGAAACCGCGCCACCCGCCCGGGAAGGTGCAAATTGATCCCGGTCACCCACTGCGCCCAGCGGTCGCCTGTCTGCGCCGAGTGACCCAGATCACTCCGCTAACCGGAGGCGCTGGGCCCCACCCGCCTCGGCCCGGCCCGGTGTCTGCCCGGCCCGGTGTCGGCCCGGCCCGGTGTCGGCCCGGCCCGGTGTCGGCTCAGGTCAGCTCGTGGTACCGGCCCCGGTAGTGCAGGAGGGGGGTGGTCACCTCGACGAGGTCGACGGCCTCGATGGTGGCCTCGACCAGCAGTGCCCACCCGTACTCCCGGGCGGTGTCGAGCCGGCAGCCGGCCCAGCCGCCCGCGTCCGCCGGCACCGGCCCGTACTCGGTGTCGGTCCAGGAGCCGGTGGCGAAGAGGCCGCCCGGCGACGGGAACAGGCCGGCGAACCGGTCGGCGAGCTGCCGGTGCGGCGGGCCCAGCGGTGCCACCGCGAACCGCCCCGCGCTCTCCACCGCGGTCCACAGGTCGGACTCCGGGTCGATCAGCCCGAGCAGCCGGTCCGGCTCGCCCTCCGCGACCAGGGTCGACGAGACCGTCAGGCCGGCCGGCCCGGGCGCACTCCAGAGTGTCACCGGGGCTGCGAGGCGACCACGCAGCCGCCGCGCCCCGGATTTCTGCCCTGCCGGCACGGCGAACGGGTCGGTGTGATGGATCTCGGCGCCCGGCTCATGATTCACGTGAAACATTGTGCCGCCCCGGACACGCGCCCACCCATGAACCGCTCGTGCGGACCGGTCGGGCACGCATGGCCGCCGAGCTGCGCAAGCCGGCCGCCCAACCCTCAAGGAAACTCACTCGTCGGTGGTGAGGGAATGGCGGGCGGCGGCCAGCACCTCCGGGTCGGTGCAGCCGGCGGCGTACCCGGCGATCCGGCGGCGGATGTCGCGGCCCAGCAGCCACCCCCCGACCCGGTCGGCGAGCGGACGCAGGAACGCCGGCCGGCAGCGGAAGCTGTACCGCCAGGTGGCGACCGCCGTGCCCGGCTCCGGGCCGGGCGCGAACCGCCAGCCGCCCGCGAACATCTCGAAGAACCACGGGCCCCGGACCATCTTCATCCCGACGTGGCTCGGCGGTGCGAAGGAGACGTACTCGCTGACCATGACCAGGCCGTGCCGGGACCGGGTGAAGGTACGCACCCCCTTGCCGGGGCGGGTAGCGCCGTCGGTGAAGTGCTGCTCGCGGACGAACGGGTCCCAGCGGTAGCGCACCGGCGCGACGGTCTGCGACACGGCGAAGGCCAGCTCGGGCGGCACGGGGACGGTCACCATCGACTCGATGACGGGCATCCGCCCATTGTGCCGCTCTCGCGCTACCCCTGCCGGACCTGTCAGCGGCGCGGAGTCACGGCCGTCAGCAGCTCCGGGGCCCGCCGGTCCAGCACGTCCCCGGCCAGGTACGTCCCGAGCAGCGCCGCGCCCAGCCCGTATGCGAGGCCCAGCGGCAGGGCCAGCCAGAGCCAGGCGTCGCCGAACAGCGCCGCCGCGATGACCATCGGCATGGCGGCGACCGCCGAGGCGACCATCGACAACAGGCTGAGGAAGCTCTTCGCCACCCCGGCTCCGCTGTTCATCGCGAACGGGTTGCTCGTCTCCGGCAGCGAGTACGCCCCGAGTACCGAGATGAGCGCGTTGATCGCCAGCCCCACCCCATACGACGCGAGTAGGCCGCCGGCCAGTAGACCCAGCCACGCCGGCCGGCCCAGCAGCACCGCCAGGACGACCGTGACGACGGCGAGGATCGGCAGCACGTACACCGAGAATGCCGCCGCCCGGGCGCGCAGCTCCAGCCGGCCCGGCACCCCGGCGACGACGTTCGCGGCGTACGCGCTGCCGTCGAAGCCGAACTGGTTGGCCAGGGTGACCGAGGCGAGCACCCCGACGAAGATCACCGACAGGCTGGCCAGCACCGGGGAGGAGTCGGGGGCGGCGAGGGCCATCCCGTCGTCGGACGAGAAGCTCGCTCCGCCGAAGTTGACCATCACGGGCACGAAGATCCCGATCACCGCGATCGTGATCAGGTTGGCCCGCCGTCGGGCGTCCCGCCACCAGTAGCGGCACTCCCGGGCGACCAGTGCGCCGAACCGGTTCCGCCGGGCCCAGCCGGCTCCCCGGGGGAAGAGCTGCGCGACCGCGCCGCCGACCGGGCCGCCGCGAACCTTGGCGGGGCCGCCGCCGGCCGTTCCCACCATGGCCGACTCCAGTGAGCGGGACCACCACATCAGCAGTGCGCCGATGGCCGCCACCGTGATCAGCAGCTTCAGCGGGACCGCCCAGGCCCGCCCCTCGGCCACATCGATGCCGACCGTCCACGGCGCGCCGAACGGGGTCCACCCGACGACACGGGCCACCCCGGTCAGCCGGTCCCAGTCGGCCTGCCGCACGGCGGCCAGCACCAGGAGCTGCAACGGGCCGAGCAGCGCGGCGAGCACCGCTAGCAGCACGGCCGCCAGGTCGCGTACCCTCCGGGACCGCAGCATGGTGGCGAACGCGCTGGTCACCGCCCGGCTCGCGGCGACGCAGAGGAACAGCCCGGCGACCACCCCGACGGCCGCGCACAGCGCCGCCACCCACCCGCCCAGGCTGCCGGCGGTGACCACCAGCCCGAGGGTCGCGAGCAGCGCCGCCACCGCCGGCACGCTGACCAGCGCGGCGGCGAACAGCCCGGTGACCAGGGTGCGCCGGGTCAGCGGCAGCAGGGCGAACCGGGCCGGGTCGAGGGTCTCGTCCACGCCGAAGAAGACCAGCGGCAGCAGCAGCCAGCCGAGCACCAGCAGGCCCCCGCCGAACGCGGCGACCATCAGCGCGTACTTCGGTTCGCCGGCCAGCCCGGGGGCAGCCAGCAGGAAGAACCCGGTGGCGGCGAGCCAGAGCCCGGCGATCACCCCACCGACGAACATGGCGATCCGCCAGCCCTGGCCGCGGAAGTTGTTGCCCATCACCCGCAGCTTGAGTCGGACGAAGTGCCGGGCCGAGACCGGGCGAACCCGCTCGGCGGGCGGGTTCACCGGGACAGCCACGCCAGCTCCTCGCCCGTCGCGGTGCGCCCGCCGACGACCTCGACGAAGACGTCCTCCAGCGACCGGTCCCCGCGCACCTCGGCCAGGGTGCCGACCCGCTTGATCGTCCCCTCGGCGAGGATCGCCACGTGCGAGCAGAGCCGCTCCACGACCTCCATGACGTGGCTGGAGAAGACCACCGTCCCGCCGCCCACGACGTACCGGTGCAGGATGTCGCGGATCAGCGCCGCCGACACCGGGTCGACCGCCTCGAACGGCTCGTCGAGCACCAGCAGCCGGGGGCCGTGCAGCAGGGCGCAGGCCAGGCCGATCTTCTTCTTCATGCCGGCGGAGTAGTCCACCACCAGGGTCCGGCCGGCGTCGCCGAGGGCGAGCACGTCGAGCAGCTCCGCCGCCCGCTGGTCGACCACCGCCGGGTCCATGCCACGCAGCAGACCGTGGTACGCCAGCAGCTCCGCCCCGTTGAGCCGGTCGAAGAGCCGTACGCCGTCCGGCATCACGCCGAGGAGCCGCTTCGCGCCCACCGGGTCGGCCCACACGTCGTGCCCGAGCACCCAGGCCCCACCCGCGGTCGGGCGGAGCAGCCCGACCGCCATGGAGAGGGTGGTGGTCTTGCCGGCGCCGTTGGGGCCGAGCAGCCCGTAGAACGAGCCGGCCGGGACGTCGAGGTCGACGCCGGCCACCGCCACCTTGCCGTCGAACCGCTTGGCGAGGCCACGCAGTGCGAGCGCGGGATGCTCTTCAGTCATGTGAAGACGGTATCCGGCCGGAGACCAGTAACCGGTCCCGCCGACGCAACGACCTCGTCACCCTCCCAGCGGCAGCCGGTGAGAAGGGAACCCTTCTCTACCGTAGGCGTTAAGCAGGTGCCCTTCCTTCGGAGCGGAGCGCCTCGGGGGAGTGCAGTCGGAGCATGGTGCCGGCGATGTCGGCGGGAAGCCGGCGTCGGGTAGCCGTGGAGACCGCGACCATCACGGTGAAGGCGAGCGGGACCGTCCAGGCAGCCGGCTGCGTGGTGAGCGTGCTCGGCCAGCCGGACAGCGGCGGGCCGAGCACCGTCACCAGCACCGCCCCGATCGCCGCCCCGCCCCCGACCAGCACCCCGGCGGCGGCGCCCACGTCGGTCAGGCCGCGCCACCAGATCCCCAGCACCAGCAGCGGGCAGAAGCTGGACGCCGCGACCGCGAAGGCCAGCCCGACCACCTGGGAGACGTTCAACCCCGAGACGTTCAGCGCGAGGACCGTCGGCACACTGCCCGCGATAACCGTGGCCAGCCGGAAGCCGCGTACCGAGCCGCGCCCCAGCACATCCGTGGAGATCACCCCGGCCACGCTGGTGAGCAACCCGGAGGAGGTGGACAGGAATGCGGCGAACGCCCCGGCGGCCACCAGCGCGGCGAGCAGCCGGCCGGTCGTGCCGGCCCCGAGCGCAGCCTCGGGAAGCAGCACCACCACCGCGTCCGTCTGGCCGGTGACCAGCAGCTGCGGGGTGTAGATCCGGCCCAGCACGCCGTACAGGGTGGGCAGCAGGTAGAACACACCGACCAGGGCCAGCACCACCAGGGTGGTGCGCCGGGCCGCCGCCCCGTCCGGATTGGTGTAGAACCGCACCAGGACGTGCGGCAGCCCCATGGTGCCCAGGAACGTGGCCAGGATCAGCGAGTACGTGGCGAACAGGCTCCGGTCGTCGTCCCCGGCGGTGTCCGGCAGCAACCAGTCGGCGGCGCCGGTGGCCGTGCCGGAGACCTGCGGCACCGGGTCGCCGGCCGCGAAGTCGAGACGGTCGCCGGGGCGTACCTCCCGGGCGTCGCCGTCGGCGAACGTGAGGGTCGCGCGGTGCTCGACCACGACGGTGGTCGCGGTCCGGAACGCCGGCCCGTCCGGTGGGGTCACCGCCGGGCGGGCGTCGGCCTGCCACTGCAACACCAGGAAGATCGCGGGTACGGCGAGCGCGGTCAGCTTCAGCCAGTACTGGAACGCCTGGACGAAGGTGATCGCCCGCATCCCGCCCAGCGCCACGTTCGCGGTGACCACCACCGCGACCAGCAGCGCACCGACCGGGTATGCCGCGCCGGTCAGCGTGGACAGGGTCAGTCCCGCCCCCTGGAGCTGCGGCACCAGGTACAGCCAGCCGATGAAGATCACGAAGACGGTGGCCAGGGTGCGCAGCCGGCGCGAGCCGAGCCGCAGCTCGCAGAAGTCCGGCAGGGTGAACGCCCCGGAGCGGCGTAGCGGCGCGGCCACGAACAGCAGCAGTGCCAGGTAGCCGGCGGCGAAGCCGACCGGGTACCAGAGCACGTCCACGCCGTACTTGAGGATCAGCCCGGCCACGCCCAGGAAGCTGGCGGCCGACAGGTACTCCCCGCCGATCGCCGCGGCGTTCCAGGCCGGGCTGACCGACCGGGAGGCGACCAGGAAGTCGGAGGTGGTCCTGGCCATCCGCAGCCCGTAGAAGCCGATCCCGACGGTGATCAGGGTGACCGCGACGATCGCCGGTACGACGTAACCGTTGCCCATCTCAGCGCTCCGGCCGTTGGACCAGATCGGTGAAGTCCTGCTCGTTGCGCTCCGCCAGCCGTACGTACGTCCACCCGACCGCGATCAGGAACGGGAACGACGCGACGCCCAGCAGCACCCAGGGCAGGTTCACCCCGAACACGGTGGCCCGGCCGACCGCCGGAGCGATGGCGAACAGCCACGGCAGGCCGCCCAGGCCGATCAGCACCACCAGGCTCAGCCGCAGCGCCAGCGCGAGCTGCGCCCGCACCAGCCCTCGGACCAGGGCCTCGCCCACCAGGGTCTGCTGGGTCAACTCCGCCCGGGCCCGGTGTGCGTCGGGCTCCCGGCGGGACACCTCGGCCAGCACGATCCGGGTCCGGCCCGGCGCCACCGGCGTCCCGCCCTGTTTCGCCGGTGTCCCGTTCTGTTGTAGCGGTGTCCCGTTCTGTTGCACCGGCGTCCCGCCGAGGGCCGGTGCCCGGGGTGCCGGAACGGGATCGTCGGGTGCGGCCACCTCGGCAGTCTCGCCCGATCGGTCGGAATGTCAAGGGTGCCGTTCGCCGTCGCGTGCCAGTCTCCGCGCCCCCTGCCCGCGCGGGCCCGGCCTCACCAGGAGCGGCGGCCGAGACAGTTCGCGGAGGACTCCCCGGCCCGCTCCGGGCCGAGCAGGTCGCGGGCCGCCGCTCGGCCCAGGTTGGTCGTGCCGAGGCGGTCGCTCGGCAGCGCGGCGGCGATGTCCCGCAGCGCGCAGGAGCGCATCGGCTCGGGCAGCCGGTCCAGCGCCGGCACCGCGTCCGCGGAGAGCCGGGAGAGGTACTCCACGTCGATCACCCCGGTCTGCCGGTACCGGTCGACGTTGTGCTCGGCGATCAGCCGGTCCGGGTTCACCGCCGCCAGCCCGAGCAGGGCGAGCACCGCCGTGCCCACCGCCAGCCGGGGCAGCCAGCCCGCCCGCAGCCGCACCGCCGCGATCCCGACCAGCACGAACAGCACCCCGAGCCACAGCTCGACGGTGGCCACCACCAGCCGCAGCCGGGTCGCACCGTACGCGTCGGCGTAGACCTGCATCCGGTACAGCGCGGAGGCGACGACGACCAGGCTGAGCACGGTGAGGGTACCGACCAGGACCCGGAACAGGAGCCGGTCGGCGCGGGTGTCCCGGGGCGCCCACCGGGCCGCCCCGGCGATCACCAGCAGGGTCAGCGCGGAGACCGCCAGCAACTGCCAGAACCCGCCCCGGGCGTACTGCGCGTAGCTGAGGCCGGCGGTGCGCAGCACGTGCGCGGGGCCGCCGAAGAGCACGGTGAGCTGTACCAGCACGAACGCGGCGAAGAGCGCGTCGAGCAGGGCCAGCGGCACCGCCCACTCCAGACGGCGCACCGGCCGGGCCGGCGCGGCCCGCAGCCCGTCCAGGTCGGCCGGTGCCGCCAACAGGTACGCCCCGCCGAGCAGGCCGCCGCCGAACAGGGTGAGCCGGAAGGCCCAGCCGATCGTGCTCCCCGCGGAGACCTCGGGCAGCAGGCCGGCGAGCAGGTCGGCGAAGATCGCGTCGGCCGACGAGAAGAGCAGGCCGAAGACGAGCAGCAGCCCCACGGTGGCGGCGACGGTGGCTAGGCTCCGTCCGATCGTCGCACCGCCGGGGCCGGTACGGGGCAGCCCCCGTGCCGCCCAGGGGAGCGCCCGGAACGGGGCCGCCGGGATGATGGTGGCGGCCGTCAGCATGCCGAGTGGCGTTCGGCCGCCCGCCACGGCGAGGGTCCCGGTGATCACGGCGGCGAGCAGGCAGAGCACGAAGAGCCAGCCGGCCGCCCGGACGTACCCGACGGAGACCAGGGCGACGGTGGCGACCACCCAGACCAGCCGCTCCGCCGCCCGTCCCGCCGCCCCCGGGGCGTCGGGACGGGTCGATGCGGCTTGCCGCCGGCCCGTGGCGGCCGGGACGAGCGCGGCGACGGCGGCGAGCACCGCCACCAGCCAGCCGAGGCCGGGCCGGTCGAGGGGAACGGTGGACGCCGCGACCACGGCGGCGGCAGCCACCGTGCCGAGCACCATGGGTCGGGCGGCCCGGATCGGGCCGGGCCACCGTCGTTCCCAGAGGGACGGTGGCCGGGGCGGCAGCTCCGCCCGCTTCGGCCCGCTCGGGACCGGCCCGGCCGGCAGCGACGCGAGCTGCCCCCCGGCCGCGAACTGCTCTCCCGCCCGGATCGTGATCTGCCCCCCGGCGGGCGCGGTGACCTGTCCACCGCTCTGGGCGGGCTTCGGCCCATCCGCCCCATCCCCGTCGTGCGCCCTCGCGTCTTCCCGTTCGATCGTGGACTTCCGGTCAGGAATATCTGGCGACTTATCGCTTTTATCGGGCACCGCAACTCCTTGATCGATCACACGGGTGGGTGAGGGTGAGGGCGGGTGGTGCTAGGTGGAGGTGGGGAGGCTTACCCGGATGCGGCAGCCCGGGTGGAGTCCGGTCGGGGCGGGGTGGGGGTCCAGGATGGCGATGGTGCCGCCGTGCAGCTCGACCACCCAGCGAGCGATCGCCAGGCCCAGGCCGGTTCCGCCGCCACCCGAGCGGTCGCCTCGGGTGAACCGCTCGAACACCCGGGACCGCTCGGAAAGCGGGATGCCCTCCCCCTCGTCGCTCACCTCGAAGCGCAGCTCGCCGTCGCGACTCTCCACGTCGACCAGCACGGTTCCGCCGGTCGGGCTGTGCCGGGCGGCATTGTCGAGCAGGTTGGCGAAGACCTGGTGCAGCCGCCCCGGGTCCGCGTGCACGGTCAGCGGGGTCGGCGGCGGGTTGAGCCGGAAGCGGACGTCCCGCCCGACCCCGACGGCGGTCGCCGCCGCGTGCTCCACCGCCTCGTCGAGGAAGTCGGCGACGTCGATCCACACCCGGCGCAGCGGCACCACCCCGGCGTCCAGCCGGGACAGGTCGAGCAGGTCGGCAACCAGGTGACCGAGCCGCTCGGTCTGCGCCAGCGCGGTCCGCAGCGCAGCTGGCTCGGTGGGCGCCACCCCGTCGACCAGGTTCTCCAGCACCCCCCGCAACGCGGTGATCGGTGTCCGTAGCTCGTGCGAGACGTTCGCGATCAGTTCGCGCCGGCGCTGGTCGGCCGCGGAGAGGTCGGCGGCCATTTTGTTGAACGCCTGGGCCAGCTCGCCCACCTCGTCACGGGAGGTGGCGCGTACCCGCCGGGAGTAGTCGCCCCGCGCCATCGCCCCGGCCGCCGCCGTCATCTCGCGTAGCGGCGAGGTCATCCCGTGCGCCAGCACCTGCGAGGTGAGCAGGGCCAGGCCGATCGCCGTCGCCGAGGTCATCGTCGGCAACCATCCGATGGCGTACCAGAAGTAGGACAGGCCGGAGGCACCCGAGAGAACCAGCAGGACGCCCAGCTTCACCTTGATCGAGCGGATCGGGTCGAGCGGGCGGGGCAGCACCCGGTTGAGCCGGACCACCAGGCGCTCGGTCACGGCTGCACCTCCAGCGCGTAGCCGACGCCGTGCACCGTGCGGATCAGGTTGGCGCCGAGCTTGCGGCGCAGCGCCTTGACGTGGCTGTCCACCGTCCGGGTGCCAGCGCCGTCGGCCCAGCCCCAGACGTCGGCGAGCAGCCGCTCCCGGGGTAGTACCGTGCGCGGCCGGCCGGCGAGGTGCACCAGCAGGTCGAACTCGGTGGGGGTCAGGTGCACCTCGACGCCGGCCCGCAGCACCCGACGCTCGGCCTGGTTGATCTCGATGTCGCCCACCGTGAGCGTGGCCGGCCCGCCGGCCGCCGCCCGTTCCACCCGGCGCAGCAGCACGTGCACCCGGGCGGCCAACTCCCGCATCGAGAACGGCTTGGTGAGGTAGTCGTCTGCACCGACGGCCAGCCCGACCAGCAGGTCGGTCTCGTCGTCGCGGGCGGTGAGCATGAGAACCGGGACCGTCCGCTCGGCCTGGATCCGCCGGCACACCTCCAAGCCGTCGAAGCCGGGCAGCATCACGTCGAGGACGACGAGGTCGGGCTGCCACGCCCGGAACCGGGTCACCGCGCCGGGCCCGTCCCCGGCGATCTCCACCGTGAAGCCCTCGGCCCGCAGCCGGGCGGCAACCGACTCGGCGATCGTCCGCTCGTCCTCGACCACCAGCACCCGGCGTTCCCTCATGGGAGGTGACTGTATGCAGCGGCCGTGGAGAACGGTGGGGCACGTTGTGAACAACCTGTGGAGAACGTCCTTCGGCTGTGGACAAGCGGTGGAAAACGCGGAGCGGGGCTGGCGGCAGAACGCCACCGGCCCCGCTCCGCGCGAGCTCAGCTCGTCGGTACGACCAGGCTTACCGGGAGCGTGCCGGTCGCCGGCACGCTGAAGAGCCCCACCCTGCGGACGCCGTCCGCCGCTGTCACCAGGTACCGGCCGGAGTAGCCGTCCTCCTCACCCGCGAAGGTCACCTCGTAGGTGAAGAAGATTCGCTGACTGCCGGTCACCGGCAACGTGAATCGGCCGGCGGAGAGCGATGCGTAGCCGGCGATGTCCCCGGTGTCCGCGCTGCGGGCCGTCACCCGGCCATCGCGGAACGCTACGCCGTCCTGGTTGGTGAACGTGCCGTCCACCGTGCTGCCCCGGCGAAGGGCGGTGTCATGGGTGGCCATGCGGCCCGCAGTCACCGTGACGGGGGTGGCGGTGAACCGGCTGGGCGCGTTTCCCGACCAGTGGGTGGCGTACGGGGACCCGCTGAACACCAGCGGCCAGGCGTACGGGCCGAGCCGTTCGAGAGTGTACCGGCCGTCCCCGTTGGTCGTCGCGTCACTGAAGCCCACCCCGGGGTGACCGATCAGCACGGACACGCCGGCCCCCTTGACGGGTTCGCCGGTCACCGCGTCGGTCACCGTGCCGCTGACCGTGCCGGCCGGATCTATCCGGACCTGAGGCCCGGTGCTCACCGCCCCCACGGGCGCGCTGAACGTTGCCGCCTGCCGTTCGTCACCGGTGCCGCCCGTGGCACCCACCCATTGCCGGCCGTACTCCGGGTAGCCGTTCGGGTCGGCGAAGAGGCGGTACGTCCCGCCTACGAGCGGGCCGATCCGGACGCTGCCGGTGAGGTCGCTGCACTTGTCCTGCCCGTCGATCGGGGCGGCCTGCTTGTTCAAAAAGGCATTGACGCAGACGCCGGCGAGCGGTGCGCCGGTGGCCCGGTCGACGACGGTGGTGGTGACGACCGCACCCGGTCGCAGCTTCGGGGCGAGGGCGGTGGTTTGGTTGGCGATCACCCGGATGTTGGTGACCTGCCGGGTGAAGTGCAACTTGTCCGGGGCGTACAGGTGGAGGTCGTGTCGGCCCTGCGGCAGTTCGTAGAGGGTGGCCTGACCGGTGCCGCCACTGCACGCCGCCTCGCTGGTGTATTCGGAGTTGACGCAGAAGTTGGGCACCGGCTCCCCGGTGACCGAGTCCACGGCGGAGATCCGCACCGACCCGATGCCGAGCAGGCTGTCCTCGATGCTGGTCTGCTCACCGCCCCGCACCACTACCGCGTCCGCGCTCCCGTGGTCCAGCTTGCCCCGGTGGTACTGCTCCCGGTTGCCCGCGGTGTAGCGAACCTTGTACGAGCCGGCGAGCAGCGTCGGGAACGTGAAGGCGCCCGTGTCGTCGCTCCACGTCTCTGCACCTGCGAGCGAGACATTGACGGGGCCCAGCGGCGCACCCGACGCGCTGGTGAACCGGCCGGAGATGCTGCCGACGGGCAGCACCGTCTCGTCGGCCACGGTCTCCGCGTCGGCGGTCACCTTGTACTGGCCGGCTTCGTTCCAATCGATCTTCCCCGGCATGTACTGCGCCTGGTAGGAGCCCTCGATCGGGTAGAACCTGATTCGGTATCGGCCGGGCAGGGCGATCATCCGATACCGGCCCTCGGCATCGGTCCGCCCGCTGGCCCACGGGTTGGCAGTGCTGTCGACTTCGATGGCGGTGAGGGGAAGGTCGACAACCGGTTGGCCCGCCGTGTCGGTGATCCGCCCGGTGATGAAGCCGGTCGGCATGAGCTGGTCATCGGCGGTGGTCGTCGCCCCGGGGGTGACGATCACGTCGTCGGCGTCCCCCCTTTTCGACTTCTGCCGGTAGTACTGCTGCGGGTGGTCCGACGGGAGGTAGCTGACGACGTACGGGCCGGCGTCCAGGCCGTCGATGGCCCAGTTGCCGTCGCTGTCGGTGTGAGCCTCGGCGATGTACTGCCAGTGGTTGCCCTGGTACACCTGGACCGGGACGTCGGCGGCACCGGCGCCGCTGCTGGTGGTCAGCCGACCGCTGATCGTGCCGGTGTCCGCCGCCAGTGCCGGGGGTGCCCCGGTCAGCACGAGGGCACCGACGGCGACGCCCACGAGGGCGGCGCGACGTGCGAGGGAAAGGCGCATCTGCGTCCAAACATGAGGGGGTGGGGCGGCCGCGGCAGGCTTCGCCCGCACCGACCCTGCGCCCCCGTACGGAATCGGTAGCAGCAGGGTAGGTCAACCATCGTCGATCTGTCCTCCGGAAAATGTCGGAGGCTTCCCGGCACTGGCACCGCGGTCAGCGGTTCCAGTCCTGCTTCGCCGCGCGCACCAGCTTGTCCTTCAGCTCCCGGGTGTGCCGGCGGCTCACCGGCAGCTCGGCCGAGTCGACCACCACGACGTAGCCGGAGTTGACCAGGCGCAGCTCGGCGATCAGCTTCAACTGGACCAGGTACGACCGGTGGATGCGGACGAAACCGGCGTCGGCCCAGCGCTCGGCGAGGGTGGCCAGCGACACCCGGACCAGGTGCGAGCCGTCGGCGGTGTGCAGCCGGGCGTAGTCGCCCTGCGCCTCCACCCAGCGCACCGCTGAGCGGGGCAGCATCCGGGTGGTGCCGGCCAGCTCGATCGGGATCGTCGGGTCCTCCTCCGCCCGGGCCAGCGCCGCCGGGTGCGACGGGACCACCCGTGAGCCGACCACCCGACGCAGCGACTCGGCCAGCCGTTCGGCCCGCACCGGCTTGCGCACGTAGTCCGTCGCGCCCAGGTCGAAGGCGTCCACCGCGCCGTCGTCGTACGCGGTGACGAAGACGATCGCCGGAGGCCGGGCGAACCGGCGTAGCACCCTGGCCAGCTCCATGCCGTCCAGTCCGGGCATCCGGATGTCCAGGAAGACCACGTCCACGTCGCCGTCGCGGAGCACCCGCAGCGCCTCGGTGGCATCCCCCGCCGTGTGCAGCCGGGCCACCCGGGGGTCGGCCCGCAGGTGGTACGCCAGCTCGTCCAGCGCCGGAGGCTCGTCGTCGACCGCCAGCACCCGGAGGAAGGCGCCACCGGTCATCCCGCCGGCCCCGGTCCGCTCGTTCACGAACCCGCCCGCACGCCGGGGTGGAACTTCGGCACCCGCATGCTCACCTTCGTACCCGAGCCGAGGCCGGTCTCGACGACCAGGCCGAACCGGTCCCCGAACGCCGAGCGGAGTCGTTCGTCGACGTTGGAGAGGCCGACGTGCTGGCCCGGGTCGTCGCCGGGGTCGCTGCCGGCACCGGCCAGCTCCGCGATTCCGGCGGTCAGCGTCGTCGGGTCCATGCCCACTCCGTCGTCCTCCACGGTGATGTGGCACTCGGCACCCGCGTCGCGGGCCTCGATGCACACCATGCCGGTGCCGGGCTTGCGCGACAACCCGTGGCGGACGGCGTTCTCCACCAACGGCTGGAGGCAGAGGAACGGCAGGGTCACCGGCAGCACCTCCGGGGCGATCTGCAACCGCACCTGGAGCCGGTCGCCGAACCGGGCCCGCTCGATGGTCAGGTACCGGTCGATCGAGCGCAGCTCCTCGGCGAGGGTGGTGAACTCGCCGTGTGCCCGGAACGAGTACCGGGTGAACTCGGCGAACTCGAGGATCAGCTCCCGGGCCCGTTCCGGGTCGGTGCGGACGAACGAGCCGATCGCGGTCAGCGCGTTGTAGATGAAGTGCGGGCTGATCTGGGCGCGCAGCGCGCGTACCTCGGCCCGGGCCAGCCGCTCCCGGGAGGCGTCCAGCTCCGCCAGGGCGAGCTGGTTGCCGGCCCAGTGCGCGGTCTCCAGGGTGGCCTGCACCAGCCCCGGCGCGGGCGGGCCGTCGGCGATCGCGACCAGCGTCCCGACCACCCGCCCGTCCGCGCGTAGCGGGGCGAGGACCGCGCCCCGGACCGGGCAGTCGACCCGGTCGCAGTGCAGCTCCGACTCCCCCAGCACGGTCGACCGCCCGCCGGACACCGCCCGCCGGGCCGCCGCGACGAGCTGGTCACCGTGGTGCGCCCCCCGCCCGTCGAGGGCGAGCAGGGTGTCCCGGTCGGTCAGGGCCAGCCCGGCCGCCCCGACCAGGGCCCGCAGGTGGCGTACGGCCTTCGCCGCGCCCGCCCCGCTCAGGCCGCTGCGGAGCGGCTCGGCGGCCAGCCCGGCGGTGTGCAACACCTCGTAGGTGGCGCGTTGGGTGGCGGTGGCGATGCCCCGTCGGGCGCGCAGCCGGACCACCGCGTACAGCGCCGCGACCAGCGCGGTGCCGAGCGAGACCACGCCGACGACGGCGGAGACGTTGCCAGCCACGCAGCGATCCTGACGGGTGGCGGGCCGGAGCGCTAGTACGCGCCCTTGCGGATCAGCACCACGCCCACGGTGCGCCAGAGGATGCTGAGGTCGTACGCCAGCGACCAGTTGTCGACGTAGTAGAGGTCCAGCCGGACCGACTCGTCCCAGGACAGGTCGGAGCGGCCGGAGACCTGCCACAGCCCGGTCATGCCCGGCCGGACCAGCAGCCGGCGGCGCACGTCGCCGAGGAAGTCACCGTCGTCGGCGGGCAGCGGACGCGGCCCCACCAGCGACATTTCGCCCCAGAGCACGTTGATCAACTGGGGCAGCTCGTCCAGCGAGGAGGCCCGCAGGAAGCGGCCCACCGGGAAGACCCGGGGGTCCTCCTTCATCTTGAACAGCATGCCGTCGGTCTCGTTCTGGTCGACCAGGCCGGCGAGGCGGTCCTCGGCGTCGACGTACATGGTGCGGAACTTCCACACCCGGAACGTGCGGCCCTCGTGGCCGACCCGGGGCTGGCGGAAGAAGACCGGGCCGGGGTCGGAGAGCCGGATCGCGACCCCGACAGCCAGGAAGACCGGGACGAGCAGCAGCAGGCCGACCCCGGCGGCGACCCGGTCCATCAGGTTCTTGACCAGCAGCGCCGGGCCCGACAGGGTCGGCTCCTCGACGTGCAGCAGCGGCAGCCCCTCGATCGGGCGGATGTGCACCCGGGGGCCGGCGATGTCGGTGAGCTGCGGGGCGACCACCAGATCGACGCCGGAGCCCTCCAACTGCCAGGCCAGCCGGCGCAGCTCGCCCGGCTCGGCGCTGGCCGAGCCGCAGACCGCGATCGTGTCGCCACCGACCTCCCGGACCAGGGCGAGGACGTCCCGGCCGGCGTACACCGGGACGGGGGTCTGCATCCCCCGGGCGGCGGCGTACCCGTCGGTGATCTGGATGGCCACCGGCACCAGCCCGGCGCTCGGGTTGCGGGTGACCGCCGTGTAGACCTCCAGGCACTCCGGCAGGGTGCCCACCAGCACCATCCGGTGCCCGGCCTGACCGACCCGGCGACGGATCGCGTGCAGCACGGACCGGGCCAGGATGCGGCCGAACAGGATCAGCACCAGCGCCCCGAGCAGGGCGAACCCGACGGTGAATCGCGACAGGTCGGTCTTGGTGGCGAAGGCGATGAACGAGACGGTGGCGGCCACCGCCACCCCGCCCCGGATGACCCGCTTGAACTCGTCCGGCCCGAGGCCCATGTACCGCCGGTCGTAGGCCCGGTTGCCCCACAGGCCGATCACCCAGCCGAGCGGTAGCAGCACGAACGCCACGGTGTAGAACCAGCTCGGGTCCTCCTGGGCCTTGTAGAAGCCCGCCCGGGCCTGACCGAAGGCCTCCTGGGCGATCCAGTCCGCGAGCACCACGGCCGCGAAGTCGAGCAGCAGCAGGGCGATGGTGTAGGGCCGGTGCCAGCGCGACACCCGCCGACGGGCCCGGGCCCACGCCGACCGGGGCACACCGTTGTGCGACGGTGGCGTCGGCGGCTGGATCTCGAAGCTGTCGACGTGCCGCACGAGTTTGCTCCGGCCTGTGTTGGTTACCGGGCGCTGGAGGCTGGTCGTCACCTCACCCATGTCCTCCCGCATGACGCGTGCCGCTCACTCGCAGTGAGGGCCCGGGTCGCCCACCGTTCAGTTTCCCACGCGGGGCCCGCGCCGGACGCCGACCCGGGGGACATTGCGCCTGGTGCGCCGCTTGGGATCCGGCCGGCTCCACCTCAGGTGCTCAGGTGCGAAAGCCGGGGACCGGGCCACTATACCGATGGATGCTGACCCCGGTAGAGGCGCGGACCGGGATGATCGGTGTTCGGTAGGCGATTCCCTTCCGTAACCACCGACTGTCGTCACTCAACGTATAATTCGTGACAACCGACGGTCAGCCAGCGGCTTGCCGCCGGTCTGGCAGGTGGGGCAGTACTGCAGACTGGAATCGGCGAACGAGACCTCCCGGACCGTGTCGCCGCAGGCCGGACAGGGCAGCCCGGTCCGGGCGTGCACGGTCAGCCCCGAGCGCTTCTCGCTCTTCAGCTCGGCCGCCTTCTGTCCCAGTGAGCGGGACACCGCGTCGCCCAGCACCCGCCGGGTCGCCGCGTGCAGGTCGGCGACCTGTTCGTCGGTCAACCGGTCGGTGAGCGCGAACGGCGACAGCTTCGCCGCGTGCAGGATCTCGTCCGAGTACGCGTTGCCTACCCCGGCGAGCACCGCTTGGTCGGTCAGCACCCCCTTGACCTGCCCCCGACGGCTGCGGACGCGCTCGGCGAAGGTGGGCAGGTCGGCGGCGAGCGCGTCCGGGCCGAGCTTCGCCACCCCGGGCACCGCCGCCGGGTCGGTCACCAGATAGGCGGCCAGCTTCTTCTGGGTGCCCGCCTCGGTCAGGTCGAAGCCGGAGCCGTCGTCGAGCCGGACCCGCACCGCGATCGGCCCCTTGCCGGGGCGCAGCGGCAGCGCGGAGGGGAACGACTCGCGGTAGTGCAGCCAGCCCGCCCGGGCCAGGTGCACCACCAGGTGCAGGTCGTCGTCGAGGACCAGGTCGAGGAATTTGCCGTGCCGCCGGGCGTCGGTCACCGTGCGGCCCGCCGCGGCGGCCGGCGCCGGCTCGTACGTCTTCAGGGCGTTGATCGCGGCGACCTCGAGCCGGTCGACACGCCGGCCGACGGCGCGCTGCCGCAGGTAGCCGGCGAGCGCTTCCACCTCGGGAAGTTCGGGCACGCCCCAACGGTAGCCTTTCTGACCGTGAGAGTCGTGGTGGCGCACAACAGGTACCGGGAAGCCCAACCGTCCGGCGAGAACACGATCGTCGACGCGGAGATCGCCCAGCTCGCGGCGGCCGGGGTCGAGGTGCTGCCGTTCCTGCGCAGCTCCGACGAGATCCCGACCATGCCGAAGTCGGCCAAGGCGCTGCTGCCGGTCTCACCGATCTACGCGCCCCGGGCGCAGCAGGAGCTGAGTCGGCTGATCACCGAGCACCGGCCGGACGTGCTGCACCTGCACAACCCGTACCCGCTGCTTTCGCCCTGGGTGGTGCGGACCGCGCACAAGCACGGGGTGCCGGTGGTGCAGACGGTGCACAACTACCGGCAGGTCTGCTCGTCCGGGCTGTACTTCCGGGACGGGATGATCTGCCAGGACTGCCGGGGCCGGACGCTCGGCGTGCCGGCGATCGTGCACCGCTGCTACCGGGGTTCGCGGGCGCAGAGTGCGCTGATGGCCACCACGCTGGCCGTGCACCGGGGCACCTGGAAGTCGGTGGACCGCTTCATCGCGCTCACCTCGGCGGTCGCCGACCACCTGCGTGACTACGGCGTGCCGGCGGACCGGATCGTGGTGAAGCCCAACGGCATCCCCGACCCGGGTGCGCCCGCGCCGCTCGGCGACGGCTTCCTGTACATGGCCCGGCTCTCCCCGGAGAAGGGGCTGGGCCTGCTGCTGGACGCCTGGCGCCGGCACCCGGACGGGTCACTCGGCCCGCTGCGGATCGCCGGCGACGGCGAACTGCGCCCGCTGGCCGAGGCCGCCGCCGCCGAGCGCGCCGACGTGACCTACCTGGGGTCGCTGGACCGGGCCGGGGTACGCGCGGCGATCGAGGCCAGCGCCGTGATCATCGCCGCGTCGACGTGGCACGACGTGCTGCCCACGGTGATCCTGGAGGCGCTGGCCAGCGGACGGCCGGTGCTCGGCACCGCGCTCGGCGGCATCCCGTACCTGCTCGGCGCGGACGCCCCGCGCGAGCCCGCCGGCACCGGCCCGGCCGCCGTCGCCACCGCCGCGCCGGGGGAGGGCCGCGTCGCGCTGCCCACCGGCGTGCAGACGGGCGAGGCGGGCTGGGTGGTGCCCCCGGAGCCGGCCGTGATGGCCGCCGCGCTGCCGGTGGCCCGGGCCGGCGCGGCGCGGGTGGCCCCGGCCGCGCGCGCCCGCTACGAGCGCACCTTCCACCCCGACGTGGTCACCAAGCGCCTGATCGACGTGTACGCCTCGCTCGGCTGACCGCCGTTTGTGGGTACAATGCTGGCGTTGTCGGCACAAGGGAGGCGTGGCGTGAGCACCGTGTCCGTGCGCGAGTTCTCCTACAACCCCAGCGCGATGTTCGCTCGGGTGGAGCGGGGCGAGACGATCGAGGTGACGCGGCACGGCAGCGTGATCGCCGTGCTGCTGCCGGGTGCGGGGACGCTCGGCAGATACGCGTCCCTGGTGGCCAAAGGGGTGATCCGCCTCAAGGCGACCACCACGAGCGACATCGACCGGCTGCCCCGTTACGACGTACCGCCCGATGCGTCGCCCCTCGATCTGCTGCTGGCCGACCGAGAGGACGATGAGCGGTGATCTACCTCGACTCGTCCGCCTTGATCACGCTGCTCTCCGGGCGCACCTACGCCACCGAGCTGCAGGAGTTCCTGGAGAACCGGGCTGGTATGCCGATGGCGATCAGCTCCGTGGGATTCGTCGAGACGGTACGCACCCTCGACCGGATCGGAGACTATCCGGACGCCATGCAGATGTTGGCCCGAAACTTTACCGAGATCCTGTTGACCGAGGAGGTCCGGGATCTCGCGGCAGCTCTCCCCACCGGCATCCGGACGTTGGACGCGCTGCACGTGGCGAGTGCCCAGGTTCTCGGTGATGCGCTCGACGTGCTGGTCACCTACGACAAGCGGACGGCGGACATCGCAGCTTCGGCGGGCTTGCCGGTCGCGGCTCCCGGCACCGACTAGCGCCCCGACGGGCAGGATGCTCGACGCGAAATCGGTGTCCAGGGCTACCAGGCTCGCGCGGCGCCGGCCCGCGCTCGGAGGCCGGGCCGCGAACGAGTGTCAGCTCTGTCCTACCGGGCATCTGTGGTCGGTGGGGTTGGACCTCGCTGCTGTGCTTCTTCGGCGGCGCGGATGACGTTGCGTGCAGCAGTCCCCACCGAACAATCCGCGCTCCGGCAGAGCCGGCAGCGACCGTCCGGGCCGGTCCGGTGGTCGCGGAGGACCGTGCGGGCGGTGAGGATCAGCCGGTTGCGGATCTGGGCCAGTGACAGGAACGGCCCGGTCATGTTCAGGTCACCCCGAGGGCGGCGGCGAGGGCGATGATCGTGGCGGGGGCGTGTGGGTCGCGGGCTACCTGGGCGAGGACGTCCCGGGCGGCGGGTCGGTGGCGTACTTCGGCCGGTGCCATCCGGTCGGCGTCGACCAGTGCCCGGCCGGCGTTGGCCGGGTCGCCGGCTTGGAGGTAGGCGCGGGCGGCGTCGAGGAGGTGTGCGGCGCGGTGTTCCACGGGCAGCCACCGCCAGGCGTCCCGCTTAATCGTCTTCTCGTGCCAGGCGACCGCCTCGGTCGTGTCGCCGAGTTCGAGGGCTGCGGCAACCCGGGCCAGGTCGACCGCTGTCGGCCCGAACGCGGTCCGGTGATGATCGTGGCCGTCTCCCACCCGTGCAGCCATGCCGGCGGCCTCGTCGAGGAGTTGCGTGGTGGCGTGGTCGTCGCCCCGGCGGGCCGCCGCCAACGCTGCCTGCACGAGGAGCGTCCCGCACAACGACAACCCGCCGGGGGTGCCGGCGCCGGGGTCGGGCGGGGCGATTCGGTACGCGGCTGCCAACGTCACCGACAGGGCCGCACGCGCCCGCCCCGACGCGCGTAACACCTGGCCCAATTGCACGGTGGCGGCGGCCACCAACACCGGATCACCGGTCGCCACGGCCATCGCCCGATCCGCGGCCAACCAACCCAGATCGGCCTCGCCGAGTTTCACCAGCAACGACACGGCCAGCCGATACGCCTCCACCAGCAGCGGACGACCCCACCCGGAATCATCGGCGGCGACCCGCTGCACGCCGGCCAGCAGACCCGGGACCACCGCTGCGACCTGCGGGTACTGGGCATGCTGGAACATCACCCACGCGTGCGCGACATCCCGGGCCAACCGGGTCGGCCGGCAGCACAAGCGGGTGGGCCGCAGGCCGGCCCACAGCGATCTCGTACGTCGACAGGGCCGCCCGGATCCGCTCCACCCCCTGCACCCGCTCCACCACCACTACGGGTTGCACGTCCCGGCCGAGCAGCACGGCGGTGTCGATCCGCAGGACAGCGGCGATGTCCCGCAGGGTGGAGACCTTGTCCAGGGACCGGACACCCCGCTCAATTTTGTCGACCCAGGACTTCGACTTACCGAGCCGATCGGCGAACACCTGCTGCGACATCCTCCGCCGCCTCCGCCAGTACGCCACCCGCCGGCCAACCGGCAGCAGGTCACTGCTGTCCACGCCGCCACCGCCGGTCCGGCACCGCCCGCGTCGTCTCCTCCACCGGCACCCGGTCCGCCTCCGCCTGCGCCTCCGCCTGCGCCTGCGCCTCCGCCTGCGCCTGCGCCTCCGCCTGCGCCTGCGCCTGCGCCTGCGCCTGCGCGAGGATCCGCTGCCGCGCGGCCTCCCGCTCCACCGCCTGAATTTGCTCCCCCCGGTCCTCACCGTCCGGGTTCCGCCGCACCGTCACGACCAGCACCCCGCCCGGTACTCCCCGGCGAGGGTCAACAACGGCCGCTCCGGCAGGCAGACCACCCGCGCCACACCGACAGCCCGATATGCCCCCGCCCGCTTCGGAGAGAGCGCCGCCGGGCGTAGGCGGTCGAGTGGGTTCGCACGACGGCCCTTGAACGGCCAGAGCTTCCGCAGCAGACCGAGGTCAGTCGGGTTCTTCGCGTGCCGAGCCATTGGGCCTCCCGAGACGTAACGGCTTCCAGTCGGAGAGTGACAAGAGAGGCAGGTACGTCCACGGAGCCTCAGTCACCTGACCGGATCGCTACCTGCATGTTGCCTTCCCAGGAGACCTGACTGATCTACCCCCTGTCAAGTATGAAAGAGGGTCCACTAACCTCGAAATTCGGGATATAGCAGCGCTTGCAGGTGAAAGTGCCCGGCTTTCAAGTTCGTAAGGGGGCCGGCTCAGGATGCTTCGAGAATGGGCTGGCGGAGGATGCTGTATGGGAGCGCGGAGCTTCAGGAGCGCTTGGGCGTGTCGCGCGTCCGGGTCGTCCAGCTCACCAGCCGACCCGATTTCCCGGAGCCCTTCGACCGGTTGGCTGGCGGGGCGGTCTGGCTGGTGGAGGACGTGGAAGCCTGGATCACCGAACATCAGCCGTGGAAGGCCCGAGGAGCGGACGAACCACCGCCGCCGGAGAGCTGAGCGGCCAGAGCAACGGCCAGTGTGTCGAGGTGGCGGACCTCCGCAACGGGGTAGCCGTCCGGGACAGCAAGGACAAGAGCGGCCCCGCGCTGGCCTTCGACGCCCAGGGCTGGTGCAGCTTCATCAACTCCCTCAAGAGCAACTAGGCGCTACCTCTCGTACTGGATGAGGCAGTGAGGTGCCCCGGCTCCCATCTCCGGAGCGGGGGCACGTTCCGTCTCTGAGCTATCGAGGCTCGGCAGCCGTATGTGACGAAACTGGACCGGCTCGCCCGCTCGGTCTCCGACGCGCACGACATCGCCAAGGAGCTGACCGACGCGATGGGCAGGCTGCTATTCACCATTTTGGCGATGACCGCCGAGTTCGAGGCGGACCTGACCCGGCTGCTGCGGACCCGCGAAGGCATGAAGATCGCCAAGGCCAAGGGCCGGCTGCGAGGCAAGGCGCCCAAGCTGAGCGCGAAACAGGAGGCTCACCTGGTGGCCCTGCATAAGGCGGGCGAGCACACCAGCGCTGAGTTGGCCGAGTTGTTCGGCGTGGCCCGCTCGACGGTCTACCGCGCGATTGAGCGCGCCACGGCCTCGGTACCTGGAACGGCGTGCTGACGCCAGTCGCAACCGTACGGGTCCGTTTGGAGTCGTGATCACGTGGCGGGGAAAGGATTGGACGAGATGATGCTCGGGCTTGTAGCTTGTAGCTGACCGTGACACCGCCCGAGGAGGTGAGCCCCATGAACGCTGTATCGATGTGGGTGCTCCCCCTTTCCGTCACGGTCGGGCGATTGACGTAGGTGTCGCCGGGAGCGCCTCGCCAACAAGGCACTCCCGAAAGGCAACACGTATGCACTCTCTGCAGTTCACCGCCGAGCCGTCGTCGAACGAGACGGTCGAGCGCGACTCCACCGTGGTCGACGTCTCCGGGCTCCCGTCGCCGGCCTCCGGCGCCGATCGCGCGCCCCTCATGTTCGACGTGATCATTGCCGGTTGCGGGCCGACCGGCGCGATGCTGGCCGCCGAACTACGGCTGCACGATGTGCGGGTACTCGTCCTGGAGAAGGAAACCGAGCCCGTATCGTTCGTCCGCATAGTCGGTCTGCATATTCGCAGTATCGAGCTGATGGCAATGCGCGGGCTGCTGGAGCGCATTCTCGAACACGGAAGACAGCGTCCGGCCGGCGCCTACTTCGCCGCCATCGACAAACCAGCGCCCAAGGGCTTGGAATCCGCCCACGCCTATCTGCTGGGCATCCCGCAGCCGGTCATCGTTCACCTACTCGAAGAACATGCGATCGGACTGGGTGCGCAGGTCCGGCGCGGTTGTGCGGTGGCCGGTTTCGAGCAGGACGACGAGGGTGTGACCGTCGAGCTGGCCGACGGGGAACAGCTGCGTTCGCGCTATCTCGTCGGCTGTGACGGCGGGCGCAGTACGGTGCGCAAACTGCTCGGCGTCGGCTTCCCCGGCGAGCCCTCGCGGACCGCGACGCTGATGGGCGAGATGGAAGTGGGTGTGCCGCAGGAGGAGATCGCCGTCAAGGTGACCGAAATCAACGAGACCGACAAGAGTTTCAGTCTCAGGCCCTTCGGCGAAGGGGTCTATCGCGTCGTAGTCTCCGTCGCGGAAGTCAGCGATCGCGCGGAACCGCCCACCCTCGAGGATTTCAAACAACAGCTGCGCACCATCGCCGGAACCGATTTCGGCGTGCACTCCCCGCGCTGGTTGTCCAGCTTCGGAGATGCCACCCGGCTAGCCGAACGTTACCGGGTCGGGCGGGTGCTGCTGGCCGGCGATGCGGCACACATCCATCCGCCAGCCGGCGGACAGGGTCTCAACCTGGGCGTTCAGGACGCATTCAACCTCGGCTGGAAACTGGCCGCACAGATCCGCGGCTGGGCGCCGGAAACACTGCTGGACACCTACCAGGCCGAACGTCATCCGGTCGCCGAGGACGTGCTGGACAACACCCGCGCCCAGATGGAACTGTCGTCCACCGAACCGGGCCCGCAGGCCGTGCGCAGGCTGCTCACCGAACTGATGGACTTCGACGAGGTGAACCGCTATCTGATCGAGAAGATCACCGCGATCGGCATCCGCTACGACTTCGGCGCAGGCCCCGACCTGCTCGGCCGCCGCCTGCGCGACATCGACGTGAAACAGGGCCACCTCTACGGTCTGCTGCATCGCGGCCGCGGCCTGCTGCTGGACCGCACCGAACGCCTGACCGTCGGCGGCTGGTCAGACCGGGTCGATTACCTCGCGGATCCCACTGCGGTACTGGATGTTCCGTGCATCCTGCTACGCCCCGACGGCCACGTCGCCTGGATCGGCGACGACCAGCAGGACCTGGACGACCACCTCTCCCGCTGGTTCGGCAAGCCCGCCAACTGATTTCGCCTGAGTAGTGGTCATCCCGCAACCCGAACCCGAGCTGCGTATCGCGGTGCTTCGCCGCGAGCAGGTCCCGCTCAGCAGCGACCAACGTCCAGTGCTCAACCAGGTCCCCAAGATTCAAATACCAACACCCCAACCACCGCCGCCGGAGCGCTGAGCGGCCAGGAGATCAGACACGCAATGGCCCGGACCATCGGTCCGGGCCATTTGTCCGTTCAGCCTGCGGGGCGGGATCCGCGTAGCTCGTGTTCTGGTCACGGCCGGCGGGTCCGGGCCTGTGGGTTGCAGAGCGCTGCCCCGCCGGTTAGGAGGGGGCCATTCCTATACACAAAGCGTTAACGGGGTGTCCTTCGTTGCACTGGTCAGCGCAGCGAGGCGCGGGCCGAGAAGGCGATGCTGGCCAGCAGGAAGCCGCCGTTGACGATCGTGAACGCCACGATCACCCAGAACACCAGGGCCGGGGCGAACGCCAGCACCAGCGCCGCCACGAAGATCACCGCGCCGTAGTCGCGGACCAGTTTCACCAGCCGGATCGGCAGCGAGGTCGAGGTGACCATGCTGGCCGCGTTCGGGCCGGCCTGCATCACCGAGGTCACCAGGTTGACCATCCAGGTGCCGGCGAAGACGGCGACCAGCCAGGACGGCGTCTCTGGGCGCTGCGCCACGGCGGTGGCGGCCAGCGCGGCCACCAGGGCGATCTGGGCGGCCACGTCGCAGAGCACGTCGACCCGGGCGCCGGCCGCACTGCCCTGTCCGGTCACCCGGGCGAGCTGTCCGTCGGCGCAGTCCAGGGCGTACGCGACCTGCCAGCCGACCAGCGCGGCCAACCCGACCACCCAGGCCGGCACGCTCCCGGCGGCGACCCGGTCGGCCAGCGCCACCACCGTTACGGAGGTGGCCAGGCCGAGCACCAGGTTGGCGATGCTCACCGCGGTCGGGCGCAGCCCGAGACGCTGGGCGACCAGCGCGAACACCGCCCCCAGCCACTGGCTGATCGACTCGCTGAACAGGCCACCGCCCCGGTTGACCCGGTGGAAGTCGGCTACGGAGGGGCGGGCGGGCTCAGCCAAGGTGGTGGTGGAGTGCACCGGCGTAGTCTGCCAGCCGCTCCCGCGTCTCGGAAGGCGACATCGCCAGGTGCTCCAGGATGGTGTACCGGTCCGGCCGGGTCGACGGCGCGAGCTGCACCGCCTCGACGAACTGCTCGTCGCTCAGCCCCACGTCTGCCGGGAGTCGGGGCAGGTGGTGTCTTCCCAGGCAGGCCGAGATCTCCGCGAAGCGCCGCTGGTCGCCGCGCAGGAAGGTGCAGAAGAGCGCCCCGATGCCGGCCAGTTCCCCGTGCGAGGCGGTGCCGGGGAAGAGGGCGTCGATCGCGTGCATGATCTCGTGGCAGCCGCCGCTGGACGGCCGGCTGGTGCCACAGACCGCCATCGCCAGGCCGCTGGAGATCAGCGCCTCGGCGAGCACGGTGACGAACGCGTCGTCGGTGATGTCGCCGGGGTGGGCGAGCACGGCCTCGGCGCCCATCCGGGCCAGCGAGGCGGCCAGGCCGTCGACGGGTTCCCCCCGGACCTTACGGGCCAACTCCCAGTCGGCCAGCGCGCTGATGTTGCTCACCACGTCGCCGATGCCCGCCCGGTTGTGCTGCTCCGGGCCCTTCTCCACGAAGTCCAGGTCGACGATGACCGCGATCGGGATGTGCACCCCGTAGGAGCCCTTGATCCCGTCGGTGATCAGCGAGGCGACCGGGGAGGCGATGCCGTCGTTGGCCAGGCTGGTCGCCACCGTCACCATCGGTAGCCCGCGCCGGGTGGCCGCATACTTGGCGACGTCTATCGTCTTGCCGCCGCCGATGCCGACCACGGCGTCGTACGAGCGGGCCCGCAGCTTGCCGCCCAGGTCGTCGGCGGCGTCCAGGGTGCCGCCGGTGACGGTGAAAACGTCCGCCGAACGCAGCGACGGCCGGATCAGCTCGGCGATCTGCCCACCCTGGCCCGGCCCCACCACCACCGCCACGTCGCCGCCGGCGGAGATCCGGCCGTCGGCGAGGATCGCGGCCAGGTCGGCCACCGCCCCCCGCCGCACGTCGATGTGCAGCGGGGCGAGCACCATGCGGGCTAGTAGTGGCACGCGATCTCCCGCGCCCGGGCCAGGTCCGCGTGGTTGTCCACCTCGACCCAGGAGACGTCGCCGATCGGCGCCGCCCGCACCTCCCCGCCCCGGTCGGCGAACTCCTGGTAGCCGTCCTCGTAGTAGAGGTTCGGGTCCCGCCGCCAGGTGGCCTCCAGGGCGTCGGCGAGCGCGCCGGCCACCTGCGGCTCGATCAGCGTCGCGCCGATGTACTCCCCGTACGCCTCGCCCGGGTCCATCAGCTTGGTGATCCGGGTGAGCTGGCCGGCCGCGTCGAAGGTGGTCTTCATCTCCTCCTCGGCCAGCACCTTGATGGTGTCCACCGCGAGCAGGATGCCGGGGCCGCGCTCGGCCAGCAGGGTCTTCTCCACGCTGACCGGGTGCACGGTGTCGCCGTTGACCAGCAGCACCCCCCGGGCGAAGTGCTCCCGGGCCAGCCAGAGCGAGTACGCGTTGTTCCACTCCTCGGCCTTGTCGTTGTGCACGAGGTTGATCGTGACGGCGTAGCGCTTCTCCAGCTCCGCCTGGCGGGAGACGACCGCGTCCGCGGCGTACCCGACGACGATCACCACCTCGTTCAGCCCCACCTCGGCGAGGTTGCGCAGCGCGATGTCCAGGATGGTGGTGTCACCGTCCACCGGCACCAGCGCCTTGGGCAGGGTGTCGGTGTACGGGCGCAGCCTGCGCCCCGCGCCGGCGGCGAGCACCATTCCGATCATGCGATGTTCTCCCTCGTACGACTCCGGTTCACCGGTGGAGGATAGCGCCGGTGGCGATCCCACCCGCCGTCAACCGGGGTTCAGCCCGGCAGCGCGGCCAGGTCCGCGAGCACGACCAGCCGTTCGTCGGCGGTGAGCATCGCGTACGGCCCCGCCGCCCGCCGGTCGGTCTCCTGCTCGATGGCCAGCCGCTCCGGGCCGGCGGGCAACTCGGAGACGCTCAGCGCGGTGTGTCCTGCCGCGGTCCACGCCGCCGCATGCGCGTCAGCCCGGTGGTAGCGCAGCGTGCCCAGCCGGTTGAGCAGCAGCGCCCCGGGCGGGGTGCCGTCCGGCTCGTACGGGGGCGCCATCACGGCGAACGCGTCGCCGGCCGAGCCCGGTTCCTCCTCGGCGGCGACCAGCGCGTACGCGAGCAGCCGGCCGAGCGCCTCGATCAGCCGGAGCACCCGGCCGTCGTGCCCGGCCCACAGCTCCTCGGTCACCTCGGCGTGCACCTGGTAGATCTCGGTGAGGAAGGCGTAACCACGTTCCGTGGCGGAGAAGCAGCCGTTGGGGCGGCGGTGCAGCATGCCGTGGGCGACCTGCTTGTCCAGTGCCCGCTGGCAGGACGCGGGATCGCGGTACCGGGTCACCGCGGCGAAGCCCGCCGGGTCCACCGTCCCGCCCGGTACGGCCAGCCGGGTGCGGAACTCGATCAGGAATCCGGTGGCCGCCGGCCCGCCGTACCGCTGGCTCAGCTCTGCGCCGCCCCCGTCGCGGCCGGCGAGGATGCCGGCAACGAAGACCCGGTCGACTGCCGGGGCGATGAGCCCGGCGGACCGGTGCGCCGCGAGCTCGACGTCGTCGCTCACAGACCGATCGAGCGCAGAGCCGCGACGGCGTCCTCGGCGATGTCCCAGCTGTCGGGGTGATGGACCCGCTGAGGGGGGCGGCGCTGAACGAAGGTGCGGCCGTCGTCGGCGTTCAGGGCGCAGCGGAGAGGCTCGGTGGGCACCCGTCGACAGTAGCGAGCCAACACCCGGTAGGGCGATGCCTGGTGACCAGGGACGCCGTCGGCGTCAACGCCGACGGCCCGGCCCCCGCGTGGGGACCGGGCCGTCGGGCGTGGGTCAGCGGTCGAACGTGGTGAAGGTCCGCCTGATTGCGGTCTGCTTGGCCGCCGGCTGCTCGACCGTGGGTTGCGTGGTCACGGTCTGCTTGGCCGTGGGTTGCTTGGCCGCAGGTTGCTGTACCGCCGGCTGCTTGGCCGTGGGCTTCTTGACCACGGTCCGCTTGACCGGAACCCGTTCGGTCGGCAGCGGGGTGGGGTAGGTGGGACCGGCGAAGACCGCCGCGCTCCGCCAGTCGATCGTGTCGATCAGGGGGCCGCTGCGTACCGTCCAGCCACCCGCCAGTGCCCCGTCCCCCCAGGGGGTCGCCGAGAGGTTGCCCGTGGTGCGGTTGACCACGTAGAGGGTGGAGCCGGAGACGAACATCCCGCCGGCGTCGGCGAAGCCGGTCGTGCCGGCCAGGGTGAACTTCTCCGCGCCCACGGTGCCGCTGTCCGGGGTGAACCAGCGCCAGAACAGGGCGCTCTGGCCGCTCAGTGAGTAGTAGAGCCGGCCGTCGGCGTAGAACATGCCGGTCACGTTCGGGATCTCCGCGTAGAAGTTCACCGTGCTGCCGGTGTACGTCTGGTTCGCGCCCTCCGGCCCGGAGCCGGTCAGCACCGTGTCCCACAGTGCATCGTGGTACGGGTCGACCAGCGTCGACGCGCCGAACGTGGTGCCGTTGAAGGTGCGCCGCCGCAGCGCACCGTTCATCCCGTAGAAAAGGGTGCCACCCACCCAGAAGGCCGCCTTGGCCGACGACCACGCGGTGGCGTCGGGGTTGGCGATCGAGGCGGAGATGCTCACCCCACGGCTGCCGTCGTACGCCCGGGTGCGGACCGTGTCGGCGCCGCCGGTCCCGGCGAAGTAGACGTTGCCCGGCAGGGTGGTCGTGGCGGTGGAGTGCGGGGCCGTGCCGCCGGTGAGCGGGAAGAACGCGATCCGCTCCCGGCGGTACCTGAAGTTGCCGATGTACCCCTGGTCGGAGCCCAGCCACAGGCCCTGCGGGGTGACCAGCAGCTCGGCCACGCCGTAACCGCGCGGGTGGCGGCCCGGGTTCCAGGCCAGCGGCAGGCCGTTGAGCGGGTCGAGCGCGGCGATGCTGGGCCGGGCGACCGCGCCCGGGAACGCCGAGCTGGTGGCGGAGGTGTTGTTCACCCAGCGGAAGTGGCCGCCGACGTAGACCGCCTGCTCGGTGATGCCGACGGAGAGGAACGTGTCGCCGCCGCTGTAGTTGATCCAGGTCGGCTGGACGGCCGTGCCGGTGGAGGAGGCCTCCCAGCGGGCGACCGCGTCGCAGAGCGTACCGGCGAAGGGGCTGCCGGTGGTGGCGATGACGAAGTACCGGCCGTCGGGCGAGAAGCTGATGTCCCGCACGTACGAGTCGAACATCTTGAAGTTGCAGCGCGGCTCGTAGCGGTTGGTGTTCCAGGCCGAGACGGTCGCCGCGGTCGTGCCGAGGGTGAGCCGGACCAGCTGGTCGTGCAGCACCCCGTTGGCCTTCTTGAAGTTGCCGATCACCACGAGCTGGGTGCCGTCCGGCGAGACGGCCAGCTTCTCGGCCCCGACGCCCGCACTCGCCGTGCCGGCCGTCCCGTCGTAGTTGTGGTTTTCGGTCAGCGCGGCGGTGAGGTAGTCGTCCACCGCGCCGGTGGTGGCGTTGAGCGAGACGAGGCCCGCACGCGGCTTGGTGGCGGCGGTGGTGAAGGTGCCACCCACCAGCAGCCGGCCGCCGACCTTGGCCACGTCGTTGACCAGCCCGTCGAACGCCAGGTTGGCGAAGCTGGTGACGAGGCTGCCGTCGGTCAGGTTGACCAGGGCGAGCTTGCGGCGGTTCGTCCCGTTGACGGTGTTGAACTTGCCGGCGAGGTAGACGGTGCCGGCGGTGGGACCGGCGAGGATGTCCAGCACCTCGCTGTCGACCACCGGGGCGAAGGCCGTGTCCACCTTGCCGGTGGCCTTGTCGAAGGCCAGCACGAACTTGCGGGGGATAGTCACGGTCGCGTCGCGGTTCTGCACGCCGGTGAAGGAGCCGCCGACGAGGACCTTGGTCCCGGCGTCGTGGATGGTGAAGACGGTGCCGTCCACGATGTTCGGCGTGAAGGCGGTCGGGACCGCGCCCACCACCGTGGAGTGGTCGGGGATGGCGGGCGCCGGGTTGGCGAGGAGCACGCCGGTGACGGTGAGCGCGACGGCGGTCAGGGCCGCGAAGGGTCGGCGGCTGAGCGCGGGGAATCGAACCACGGGCAACTCCGGTGAATGTCGGAGAACGGTGTGAGGTGCCTCCTGGGAACGGGTGAACCCGCTCGGTGGTAACCCGGTCACAGGAGGCGACGACCGGGGACGGAAAGCTTGAGGACACGATCGCTCATGCGGCGGGCGGAGTCTACCCCTTCGTGGCTGGTTGTTCCCGTTCATGTGGTCGACGCCGTGGGGACAGGCCGGCCGGTCGGAGAGCAGCGGTGCTCACCGCGGGCCGTGCGCCGGCACCGGCGGGGCCGGCGCGGCGAACCACGGGTCGGCGGTCAGCTCCCGGATGGCGGTCAGCCCCTCCGGGTCGTCGTCGAACGTGCTGTCGTAGACGGGCTTCGTGGTCTGCTTCGCGGCGAAGTAGACAACGGCCTTGATCTGCGGGTGCCGCTTGACGTAGTCGCCGGCCTCGCGCAGCCAGGCGCCGCGCTGGCCGGGTGCGCCCGGGTACGTCACCCCGAACTCGCCGATCACCACCGGCCTGGGGTGCTGGGCGGCGAACGCCATGAAGGTGTCCATCTGCTCGGCGAAGCCGTCGAACTCCTTGCCCGGGTACACGTCGGTGCAGAGCCAGTCGACCTGGTCGTCGCCCGGGTAGTACGCGGCGGCGTCGCGCGAGCTGTCGACGAACCCCTGCACGTGCGGGCACCAGACGAAGGCGGCGTTGGTGGCGCCCACCTCGGTGAAGATGCCCCGGATGCGCTTCCAGGCGGCGATGTAGTCCTCCGCCGAGTGCACGCTCTGCTTGAGGTTGGGGCGGTCCATCTCCCACCGCCAGCGCAGCATCAGCGGCACCCCGAACTGCTTGATCTTCTCGGCCCGCTGCCGGATGAGCTGGTCGTAGACGCCGTCGCGGATGGATCGGGTGTCGGCGCCGGACCAGGAGATCATCTGGAGCTTCCCGGTCGCCTGGAACGCGTGCTCGGTGGGGCCCGGGAAGTCGTCCTCCCAGTCGTGGAACATGTGCGCCAGGGTGAACTTCCCCCGGGTCTGGTCCGCGAACCCGGCCAGCGCCTCGACCCGGCCCTCCGGGGTCTGCCAGTCGGGCTTCACCCAGGCGCCCAGCCAGACGCCCTTGTCGGGCAGCTCCGGGCCCCGCCCCGTGGTGCGCAGGCCGTCCACGGGTCGGGCGGCGGCCGTGGGGGTGGCCGTGGGTGCGGCACCGCTCGACGTGGCCGGGGGTGGCACGAAGTTCGGAGCCGGCTCGGAGCACGCCGTGATGGCCAGCGCCGACCCCAGCAGGAGTACCGCCGCCGTGTGGAACCGCTTCATCGTTCCCGCACCTTCCCCGGACTGACGCCACCGCGCACCGGTGGCAGACGTTTGGTGGACGTTTGGTGGACGAACCTCAGCGCCGCCGGTGACGCCGCAGCGCCCGCAGGGCGTCGAGCTGGAGCACCCGGCGCAGCCGCCAGATGCCGGCGGCGTACCCGGCGGCGCCGAGCACCGCCAGCACCGCCAGTGTGACCGGCCCGGCGTCGACCACCGTGCGGGCCAGCAGCGCCGGTACGCCGAAGCAGGCCACCGCCAGCCCGGCGGCGGTGAGCGTGCCTCGGCCGAACGGGTGCAACCGGTACGCGTGGTGCAGCTGGACCAGCGGCACCAGGTTGGTGATCAGAATGGACACCGACCAGGCGATCGCCGCCCCCATCATGCCGTGACGGGGGATGAGCAGCACGTTGAGCACCACGTTGATCACCGTGCCGGCCAGTGCGTTGTAGAACGTCCAGGACGTCCGGCCGGCCATGTTGAGCACCGTGTCGACCATGCCGCAGCCGGTGGCCACCAGCATGGTCAGGGCGAGGAAGACGGTCACCCGCTGCCCCGCCGCGTACCCGTCGCCGAACAGGTGCAGCATCGGCTCGGCGAAGACCGCGAAGAGCAGGTACGCCGGCCAGGCCAGCAACACCAACCACCCGGTGGCGGCCTGGTAGAGCCGCCCGGCGGCGGCCCGGTCGTCACGGACCAGGTGCTCGGCCAGCCGGTGCTGCACGGCGGTCGACAGGGCCTGCCCGGAGAGCTGCCCGAGGGCCAGGAACCGGGTGGCCGCCGTGTACAGCGCCGCCTCGGAGAGCCCGCGCAGCGCGCCGAGCAGCACGATGTCGAGCCGCTGCACCGCCATCTGGGCCAGCCCGCTCAGCGCCCGGGGCCCGCTGTAGCGCCAGTACGGGGTGAACTCCTCACGCAGCGACACCGGCGGGACCCCGGCGCCGCGCTCCGCCCGGCGGACCAGCCGGGCCAACCACACGGTGCCGAAGACGGCGGCCGGGAGGTAGGGCAGCGCCCAGGCCAGCGGCAGGGCGGTGGTGGCGGAGAGGCCGAACACGGCGACCAGTCCCACCCCGGCCAGTTGCAGCCCGGTCCGGCCGAGCCGCTCGACCAGCAGCAGCGGGCGCATCTTGCCGAAACCCCGGCAGGCGGCCAGCGCGAAGTCGCAGAGCGCGGCCACCGGCACGAAGACCAGCAGCACCCGCAGCGCCCGCACCGCCCCGGACACCGGCTCGTCGAAGGTCAGCGCCACGATCCGGGGCGCGGCCCACCAGCCGGCCAGCGCGATCAGCGTGCCGACCAGCACCACCGGCAGCAGCCCTACCAGCACCGACGCCCGGATGCGCTCCGGCTGGCCGAGGGTGCGGTAGCGGCTGATGAAGTAGACCGAGCCGACGCCGGTGCCCAGCCGGGCCGCCGCGTACGCGATCATGAAGGCGCTGGTGGCGGCGAAGAAGAGGCCCGCGTCCGACATGGACCAGCCCCGGGTGACGACGATGTTCAGCCCGAACCCGGCGACCGCCGCGACGGCCACCCCGAGCAGGTTCGTCACCCCGTGCCGGGCCGCCCCGCCCAACTCGGCGGCGTTCGACCTCTGCGGCGCTACCGTCGCCACGACGGCACGCGTTCCCACCAGGCCGCCAACCGTTCGTCGTACGGGGCGAAGTGCTCCTCCAGCCGAGCCCGCAGTGCCGGGTCCATCGGCGAGCGGGACCGCGAGTTGTGCTTGCCGAACGAGATCTCCGCCCAGTGCGGCAGGCCGAGGAAGTCGCAGACCGCGTCGAACGCCGGCCGTGGCTCGGCGAAGAAGTCGTCGGCATCGATCACGTGCAGCCGGTCCCGACCGAAGATCGACTCCAGTCGTTCGAGCTGCTCGACGTAGCGCCCCCGGGTCAGGTAGGCGTTGTGCTGGAAGTGGTGGCTGTGCGCGGTCGGGTCGGCGAGCAGCCGCTCCCGCTCCCCGGCGATCCGCTCCTCCTCCAGTTCCAGAGCGCGCTCGAAGCTCTCCGTCTCGAAGCCCCGCGCCGACTCGTGCGAGTGCGCCGAGTACGCCCGCTCCACCGGGTCGCGCAGCAGCACCAGCAGCCGCACGTCCGGCAGGTCGTTGGCGATCCGCTCACCGGCCAACGGGTGGAACATGTAGTACGGGCTGGACTCGCCCGTCACCCCGCGCACCCCCACCCGGTCGCGGACCGCCTCGGCCCGGCGCACCGTCGGGAAGTGCCCGAGGTACCAGTCCAACCCCTGGTCGTAGCCGGTGTCGAAGTAGTGCACGCCCTTGTGGTAGACCGCCGGCAGCACCGCCGGGTGCTGGGCGAGGGTCTTGAACAGCGACGTTGTGCCACACCGCTGGGCGCCCACGATGAGAAAGTCGGGAGCGAGCCGCGAACCGGCGGTCAACCGGCCGTACGTCCGGCTCACCGACCGCACCGCGCGCCGCGCCTGTGCCTTGACCAACGTCACTTCGCCACTCCTCCCGTACCCGGCCGACCGGCCAGGTGATCCTCCACCGCAGGCAACAGCCAGGTGGCCACGTGTCCCAGCCGGGCGCCCGCCTCGGCCTGCCGGTCGCGCAGGTAGCGCGCCGCCAACTCGACCAGATAGAGCACCGCCACCAGCTCGGCCACCCCGGCCGGCTGGCCGAACTCCGCCAGCGCCCCGGCCGCGTCGGCGATCAGCCGCCCGGCCGCCTCGCGCGGCTCCACCCCGGCCCGGGTGATCGCCGTCTGCACCCGCCGGTGCAGGGCGTCGAACCCGAGCGGCACGTCGTCGGCGAACCGTTCCCAGTCCCAGATCAGGACCCGGCCGTCGGCCAGGGCGGCGCTGTTGCCGCCGTTCCAGTCGCCGTGCCAGGCACCGAGGTCGAGGACCGGATCGGCCCGGCGAACCTCGGCCAGCACGGCGCGCAGCCGTGCCGCCTCCGGCCGGTCGCCCAGCGCCGCCAACTCGTCGGCGAGCCGCCGGTCGTGGGCGCTGTCGGCGTACCCCCGGCGTTCGACGCCGGCGCAGCGGCTCACCGCGACCATGGCGGCCCGCTCAGCCTCGGCGGCCCGCGCGGGCGCGACTCGGGGCAGGCCCACCGGCAGGGCGCTCTGCACCAGCAGCGCGTGCCCACCCCAGGCGCCGTGGTGCAGCACCTCGGCCACCGCGATGCCGGGCAGGTCGAGCGTCGCCAGCCGGGCCAGGGCCGCGGCCTCGGCGTCGACCAGGGCGCGGGTGAGCGGGTCGACGCCGAGTTTCGCGTATCCGAGCGGATCGCCGGTGGTGTCGAGGAGCTGGACCACCGGCTTGCGGTTGGCCCGGGCCGGACCGATGTGGATGCTCAGCAGCGCCGGGCGGCCCAGCACGGCGGCGAGGTACGTGTCGAGCGCGTCGCCGCCGGCGTCGACCACCAGCCGGTCCCGGAACGCGAGCCGGCCCAGCCCGGTGCGGAACACGGTGGCCAGCGCCGCCCGGCGCAGCCGGGCCTTCGCCCCCTGCGCCTCGGTGGAGTGCCGCACCGCCCCCGCCGCCGCCCGCCGGGAGCCGACCGGGACCAACAGCCGGGGTCGCGCGGCCGACGGAACCACCGCGTAGCCGGTGCGGCCACCGCGTCGCAGCGCCGGTCGGGCCGGCGCCGGCCAGACCACACCGGCCAACTCGGGCAGGTACGCGCCGCGCGCGTCAGCGCCCGGGGGTGGGGTGAGCATCAGCGGGACCGCCGTTCGGACAGGGCGTGTGGGATTGGCGTCTGCACCGCGGCGAGCCGAGCCTCGCGGCGCAGCGCGCGCAGTTGAATGTCGTTGCGGGCGAGCAACGCCACGCTGATCAGCCCGTACGCCAGGGTGGTGTTCAGCGCGCCGTAGAGGAACTGGAAGAACAGCATGAGGATCAGCACCAGGCTGCCGGCGATGCCGATCGGGGTGTGGTCGTGCCGGAACCGCCACAGGCACCACAGGAAGAAGGCGCTGTAGCAGAACGCGCCCACCCAGCCCTGGCCGGTCAGCATGTTCCACAGTTGGCCGTTGCTGCCCAGTTCCCGGTTGCCGCACTGCTTGCAGTCCGCCGACTTGCCGATCGCGATCGACCGGTTGCTGCCGATCAGCGCCCGGTTGCCGCCGTAGCCGAGCACCGGCGAGTGGTTCGCCGCCTCCACCGCCCCGTTGGAGAGGGTGGTCCGGATGTCGTCGCTGTGCCCGTTCGCCATCCGCTCGTTGAGCAGGTTGCCCAGCGGGGAGGCGAGCACGGCCACCCCGATCAGGCCGGTGGCCAGCGCCAGCCCGACCAGGACGACGACCCGTCCGCGCAGCGCCAGCCGCAGCGCCACGTACACCGCACCGACGACCAGGCCGATCCACAGCCCCCGGTTGAGCGAGTAGACGATCGGGAAGATGGCGGCGGCCACCACCAGGTACCCGGTGAGCCTGCGCGGTCCACGCCCGAGAATCACCCAGCCGACGATGAACCAGATGAGCAGGATCGCCATGTTCTCGCCCCAGGTGTTGGTGTATTCGAAGGGGGCGGCCGGGCGGGGCGAACTGGCTTCCCCGGCGAGCACCTCCTGCACCTGGGCGACCTCGACGTGCATCAGCCGGTTGACGAACGGTTCCTTGGCGATGGCGGAGGGAAGGATGTAGTTCAGCGGCGCGACGAACTTGAGCTGGGGAAACAACGCGCCGACGTATCCGCCGACGACGGTGATCACGGCCATGAAGCCGAACAGCTTCAGCAGCCGCTTACGCGGCAGCTCGCGCTCGCTGAGGTTGAGCACGTACAGCATCGTCACGGTCAGTGCCGTGTAGTTCATCACCCGGATGCCCCAGCCGATGTACCGGCCGGACCCGCTCGGGGCGAGCGTGTTGGGTGCGGTGATGCCGAGCATCAACCCGGAGAGCACCACCCAGGCCAGCAGGATCAGCCAGAACCCGAAGCCCGGCGGCACCCTGACGTTGCCGCGCCGATAAAGCTGGAACGCCATCGGGACGGCCAGGATGGCGAAGATGAACGAGGGCAGGCCGAGGGCCCACCAGAGCGGGTAGAGCACGAAGAGCGCGGTCACCGGCCAGGATACGGGCAGCCGCATCGACCAGCGGCGGGCCTCACCGGCCAACGGGCTCTGCGGCGGGTCGGCCGAATACCGACCGGCCCGCGCCGGCTGCGGCCGGGGGTTGGGCCGCAGCGGGGCGGCCGTGGTCATGTCACGCTTACCTTGGCGGTCTTCGGGGCGTAGATCACCCAGGCCGGGCCGGCCTGCGGCCGGACCTGGTAGCCACCCCCGTCGATGACGTTGCAGACCATCTTCTGCCCGGGCTTGCTCCACGTCGCCTTCGCGCTGGACGGCCCGGACACCACCATGGCGGCACCGGAACCGTAGACGTTGGCGCCGGGCAGCGAGCGCGGGCTGGGCTTGCGGACGGTGATCGTGCGGTACTCCATCGTCAGCACGACCACCGCGGCGGCGCTCACCGTGGCCTTGCCGACCCGCCCGCGCCACAACGACTTGGCCGCGTCGTACGTCCAAGTCTGCGTCGGGTGGCCCGGCGCGGTGACGGTCAGTTTGGTGGCCGGGGTGACGCCCTGACTGGCCAGTGGGGTGCCCGGGGTGGAGTGGTCGAAGACCTGGGCCGGCGCGGCGCCGCCCGCGGGGGCAGCCTTGCGCAGCGCGGCCACGGACGCCTGCCCGGACGGGAACGCCGCCGCGCGCTTCGCCGGGGTCACCCCCGGCAGGCCCGCCGCGTCGAATTGGCTGAGGAAGCCGGTGGGCCCGCCGGCGTACCCGACGAACGGGCGCAGCACGCCGACGGTGCGGATGTCCACCGGGCGGATCTCGGCGACCGGGCCCACCCGCGCGGCGTCGCGGGACTGGTAGACCGCGGTCAGGTGCAGGCTCTCCGACTCGGCGAACTCCTGGTAGACCAGGTCGGCCTCGGCCAGCCCGACGGGGCTGGTGCCGGCGGTCACCCGCAGCGGCACCACCACGGCCTGGCGGGCGGCCACCGCCGCGGCGACGGGCTGGCCGGACAGCGGCGCGGCCGGCAGGCTCGGGGTGGGGCTGGGTCGGGGCGCCGGGGAACCCGGGTCCACCACGTTCGTGGCGCCGGGCGGCTGCTCCTCGGCGCAGCCGGTGCCGAGCGCGGCGAGGAGCACCACCGCGAGCGTCGTGCCCAGGGCCCGCCGGCCGTTCACTCCCGGTCCTTGAGCGGGTCGAGGGCCATCGAGTGCCGGCCGGGGTCGACGCCGCCGGTGTCCCGGGCGGAGCGGTAGACGGTGGACTTGCCGGCCGACTTCGACTGGGTCGTCGGCATGCTTGGCGGGGCCTGCCCGGTCGGCGGAACCTGACCGGCCGGTGGGGCCGGCTTGGCCAGGCCGGGAGCCGGGGTCGGGGCCTGCTTGGCCAGGCCGGGCGTCGGCGCGCCGGTGGAGTCCCGGGCACCGGCTCCGGCGCGGGGCAGGATCATCGTGGCCTCGAAGTTCGGTGCCCCGGGCTGGCCCCGCCCAGCCGGGGCCGGGCGGGGCAGGGGCGACGGCGGACCATCCCGGCGGACGGCCGGGGCCTGCGGGTTCCGGGCCGGCGGCTTCGCGGCCGGCGTCGGGGCGCGCTCGGTCAGCCGGGGGGCCAGCACCGCACCGAGGACCGGCGCGTCGACCTGCTCGAACTGTCGCATCGCGGCGGTGATCTCGCTGCTGCGGGTCTGTCCGGCCGCGATCACCAAAATCACCCCGTCGACGTGCCGGGCCAGCGCCTGGGCCTCCACCGCCGCCGTCGGCTGGGCCGTCTCGATCAGCACGTGGTCGAAGCGGGCGGCCAACTCGGCGAGGATCTCCAGCATGGTGGCGACCGGCAGTTCCACCTCGGTGTCGAGGTTGCCGGGGAGTAGCACCCGAAGCTGGTTCAGGCCGGGGGCGGGGGTCAGCGCGGTGAGCGCCGAGACGTCGTGGCGCAGCACGTCGGCCAGGGTGTGTCGGGGCTGCGCCCCGCCGAGCATTCCGGCCAGCGGGGAGTCCCGCTTGGTGGTGACCACCGCGACCTGGGCGCCGGTGCGCGCGTAGGCGGCCCCCAGGTTGCCGACCACGAAGCCGGCCGCCGACCCCGGGGAGGTGTCGGTGAGCAGCAGTTGGCGGCCCCGCCCGGATCTCGGCTCGGGCATGGTCGACAGCAGCACGTTGCGCAGTCGGCCCATCTCCCGGGAGACCTCGTGGGCCGCCGGCAGGATGGTCAGCCCGGTCGACCCGGTGGGCAGTTCCAGCAGCATCGGCAGGCCGAGCCGGTCGGCCACGTCCCGGCCGCGCCGGACCCGGGTGTCCAGCCGGTCCAGCACCAGGGCAAGCACGATGCCGAAGAGCAGCCCGGCACCGAGGCCGCTGGCCAGGTTCAGAGTGGTGTTCGGCGAGCTGGGCTTCCGGGGCAGCGCCGCGTCGGAGATGATCTCGCCCGGGTCGAGCGCGGTGCTCAGCAGCGGGCTCAGCCGGCTGTTCAGGCTGGCGAGCTGGTTGGTCAGCACGTTCCGGTCGGCCTCGGCGCGCGCCCGCTCCACCGAGTTCGACGGGGCCGCGGCGATCTTGCCGGCGACCGCGGCCAACTGCTTGTTGGTCTCGGTGATCTGCTGCTTGAGCGCGGTGGTCTCGTTCTCCAACGACCGGGTGGCGGTGGCCAGCCGCAGATCCAGATACGCCTGGCCGAAGGCGTGCGAACCGGCCTGCGCCGCCTCGGGGCTTCCGGCCTCGTACACGATCTGGAGCACCTGGCTGTTCGGCGGCACGGTGACCGACAGGGACCGCACCAGGTCCTCCGGCGGGATGGTCGTCTTCAACAGCGCCTGGGCGCGTTCGGCCACCACCAGGGAGCGGATCACCTGGGCCTCGGTGTCGAGGTTGACCTTGGCGCCGGGGTTGGCGTCCTGGCCGACCTGGCGGACCAGCAGCGACGTCGTCGAGACGTACGTGCGGGTCTGCACCTGGCTGACCAACATGCCGGCACCCGCGCCGAGCAGCGCGGCCACCACGAGGATCCACCACCGGCGGCGAAGCCACTCCAGGTAGGTCATCAGTGTGGGGCCGTCTGAGTCGCGCAGATCAGCGTGGTGAGGCGAGGGCATCGGGCTGTGTCGCTTCCTTTGGACCGGAACCGGCCAGTCGGCCGCGACGAGCGGCATCACGGCGGAACCCTGAGTCTCCCTGATCCGGGCGGCCAGGGGAAGCCGACGAAGGTTCGCTTTCCACCAGGGGGCCCGGGGAGGCAGGATGGGCACGTGCGGTTTTGCTACCACATCCAGAGCCACCGGTCCCCCGAGCAGATGAATCGGCTGGTCCACGCCGTCAAGCGATACAGCCCGGACAGCGTCGTGCACATTAGCCACGACGTCAACGGCGCCCCGCTGGACCTCGCCGAGCTGCGCTCCCTGTCCGACGTGGTCGTGCAGACACACGAGGGTGGTTACGGTGACTTCAGTCATGTGGACCGCTACATGGCGGCCGTCGACTGGCTGAAGGACGAGGGGGTGCAGGCCGACTGGCTGGTGAACATCACCGGTCAGGACTACCCCCTCCGGCCGCTCGGCGAGTGCGAGGCCGAGCTGGTCGACTCGGGCGCCGACGGGTTCATGGAGTACTGGGACGCGTTCGGCCCCGAGAGTCACTGGCCGAGCAGCCGGGTCCGCTCCCGCTACCACTTCCAGCACCGCCGGGTGATGCCCCTCACCCCCCGGGGCAAGAAGCTGCTCCGGCCGATCCAGGCGGTCAACCGGGTGCAGCCGCTGGTCCGGGTGCACGTGTCGTACGGGCTGGCGGTGGGTCGCCGGGCCCGCACCCCGTTCGGGCCGGACCTACGCCTGCACGGCGGCTCGGCGTTCTCCTCGCTGAGCTGGCCCGTCGTGGCCTACCTGCGGGACTACTTCGACCGGCGGCCGGACGTGGTGGCCTACTTCCGGCGCTGCCTCTCCCCGGTGGAAGCGGTCTTCCAGACCATCGTGTGCAGCGCCGACCGGTTCAACCTGGTCCCGGACTGCAAGCGGTACTTCGACTTCCGGGACAGCACCTTCAACCACCCGAAGTCGCTGACCGCCGAGGACCTGCCCCGGGCGCTGGCCAGCGGGGCACACTTCGCCCGAAAGTTCGACTACGAGCGGGCCCCCGAGCTGCTGGACACCCTGGACGCCCACCTGGCCGCCGCCACCCGTCCCTGAGCGGCAGCGCCACCCGCGGTTGAGCGCCGTCGCAACCCGCCCCTGAGCAGCGCCGTCGCCCGTCACGGGTCGGCGGCGGGCCGCCGCCGGGGCGGGACCCGTCAGCGGTAGCCGTAGCGGCGGCGCAGGGGCCAGGTCAGCGCGCCGACCAGCCGGCGGTGGCCCGGGTCGTACTCCCGGCGCCACTTCTCGTCCAGCGCCAGCGTGATCGGGCCGCTGTGCATCCGGATCCGGCCGCCGGCCACCGCGTGGGAGCCGGCCTGCTCGAACTCGTTGTCCCGCAGGAACTCCAACGGGTCCACGACGCCGGTCACGTCCTCGGTCAGCGCGGCGATCCGGCCCAGCTCCCCGCGCGGGTCGCGGACCAGGTCCTCGTACCGGACGGTGACCCGGGGGACGCCGCGGCGGGCCAGCGCGGCGACCATCGCGTTGACGGTGACCCAGCGCCGGGCGGTCAGCCGGGCCGAGCGCTGGTTCATCCGGCCCTTGGTCGAGGTGCCCTCCGGCAGCTCGACCACCTGGCTCCACGAGTACGCCACCCCGCGCGGGTCGCGCACCACATGCACCAGCCGCAGGTCGATCTGCGGGGCCCGGGCCAGGATGTACGCCAGCGAGGGGCGCTTGGTCGAGTCGACCACCACCTTCGCCCCGGACACGTCGGCCACCGCGCGGTAGAGCTTCGTCAGCAGCTCGGTGTAGCGGTCCAGGTCCCGCTGGAAGGACGGGGACGTCCGGGGGTTCAGGATCAGCGGCAGCCGGCCCGTGGCGTCGACCCGCCGCTGCAACGCCCGCACATCGGCCACGTCGATCCTCGACCACCCGCCGTACGCCCGCTGACCCACCTCGCCCCAGAACGGGCAGGCGTCGAAGTGCTCCCCACAGGCGCAGCGGAAGTTCCGCTCGACCCCGGACTGCCACAGGTAGAACAACTCGCCGACGTCGCAGTGCCCGACGAACTGGCCGAGCATCAGGTCGAGCAGGGTGGAGCCGCTGCGCGGCATCCCGCAGACGTAGAGGACGGTAACCGGTTCGGAAACCGCCCGGGTCTCGCTACCCTGCGTCGCCTCGCCCGTGTCGGTCATCCGCGATCCCTTCGCCCCGGTGGATGTCAGCGGCAGTCTAGGCGGGTGCCCGTGGAGCGGGGCACTGGCGGAAGGGTCCGCTGCCAACCATCCGACAGGTCCGATGATGGTAAGAGCCACTTATGTTTCCGGGCGGGGTGCCGATACATTGTGGCGGCGTCGCGCCGTCCGGTCGACCGCCCTCGGGGGGCGCGTCCCGGGGCGCGGCCACCGGCCGTGGGAGGCGAATGGCGTGGAACCTGGTGAAGTCATGCTCGTCGGGTCCAGCGGGGGGCACCTCGCCCAGCTGGTGGCGCTCGAACCGTGGTACCGCGACCGGGCCCGATCCTGGGTCACCTTCGACACCCCGGACGCCCGGTCGCTGCTCGGCGGGGAGGACGTGGTCTGGGCCCACCACCCCACCACCCGCAACCTGAGAAACCTGGCCCGCAACCTGTGGCTCGCCGTGCGGGTGTTCCGGGGACGGGACGTCGCCGCGGTGGTCACCACCGGTGCCGGGGTTGCCCTGCCGTTCGTGGTGGTGGCCCGGCTGCGCGGCATCCCCGCCGTCTACATCGAGGTGTACGACCGGATCGACACTCCGACGCTCTCCGCCCGGCTGTGCCGGCCCTTCCTCTCCGCGATGCTCGTGCAGTGGGAGGAGCAGCGCCGGCTCTACCCGAAGTCGACCGTGGTGGGGAACCTGCTGTGAGCCTGCCGATCCCCCGCCAGCGCGCCAACTCCCCGGCCCGCCGCACCGTCCTCGCGATGGTGGGCACCGACGTGCACTCCTTCGACCGGCTGGTCGACTGGTTGGAACGCTGGCACGCCGGCCGCGACGACCTCGCCCCGCAGGTCCGCCTCGTCGTCCAGCACGGACGCAGCCGCGCGCCCCGGTTGCCGGACGCGGCCCCGTTCCTGGCCCACGACGAGCTCCAGCGGGCGATGACCGAGGCGGACCTGGTGGTCTGCCACGGCGGGCCGGCCACCATCACCGAGGCCCGCCGGCACGGGCACCTGCCGATCGTGGTCCCCCGGGACCCGGCCCACGACGAGCACGTCGACAACCACCAGCAGCTCTTCGCCCGTCGGCTCGGCACGGCCGGGATGGTCCGGCTGGTCGAGTCCGAGGCGGACCTGGTCGCGGCGCTGGACAAGGGCATCGCCGACCCGCTGGCGTACGCCCTGGCCGCTGACCCGGACCGCAACGATCCCCGGGTCGCCGCCGCCACGGCGGTGGGCCGGATCGTGGAGGACCTGGTGCGTGCCAGCCGGGCGCCGGGGCGGCGCAGGTGGTGGCGGTGAGCGCCCGGGTGCTCTTCGTCGGCGGCCTCGGCCGCAGCGGCTCCACGCTGCTGGAGCTGATCCTCGCCCAGCACCCGGACGTCTGCGCCGTCGGCGAGGTGGTCCACCTGTGGGAGCGGGCGCTCGGCGGCGACGAGCGGTGCGGCTGCGGGGAGCGGTTCACCGCCTGCGACTTCTGGCAGCGGGTCGGTGAGCACGCGTTCGGCGGCTGGTCGGCCGTCGACCGCGACGACGTGCTCGCGCTCAAGGATGCCGTGGACCGGACCCGGCACATCCCCCGGTTGGCCCGGGGCGAGCTGCCCGCCGCCGAGCTGGCGCAGGTGCGTCGCTACGCCGACCTCTACACCCGGATCTACGCGGCCGCGATGGCGGTGACCGGGGCGCAACTCGTGGTGGACTCCAGCAAGCACGCCTCGACGGCGTTCGCGCTGCGCTGGGCCGACGACCTTGACCTGCGGGTGCTGCACCTGGTCCGGGACAGCCGGGCGGTGGCGTATTCGTGGGCGAAGCAGGTGCGCCGGCCCGAGGTGGTCGACGCCGAGGCGTACATGCCGACCTTCTCCCCGTTCACGGTGAGCAAGCTCTGGACGGCGCAGAACGCCGCGTTTCACCTGCTCGCCACCCGGGCCCCGGTGGTCCGGCTGCGCTACGAGGACTTCACCGCCGACCCGCGCGGCGAGATCTCCCGGATCCGCCGCTTCGCCGGTCTGGTCGACACCCCGGAGGCGCTGCGGGTGCTCGACCCGTCGCCCGCGCCGCTGGTGCGGGCGCACAGCATCGCCGGCAACCCGCTGCGGTTCAACGCGGGCCCGCTGCGGGTGCGGCAGGACGACGCCTGGCGGACGGCCCTGCCGTCGCGCAGCCGGGCGATGGTCAGTGCCGCGACGCTTCCGCTGCGGCTGCGATACGGATACGTCGGCCTCGGCCGCCCGGGCTCCACGGAGGCACCATGACCGAGTCGATGAACCAGCACCCGTCGGTGACCGCGGTGGTCCCCACCCGGGACCGCCCGGAACTGTTGCGTAAGGCCCTCGACGCGATCCTCGGCCAGGACTACCCCGGCCCGGTCGACGTGGTGGTCGTCTACGACCAGTCCGAGCCGGACCGTTCGCTGGCCGACGACCCCCGGATCACCGTGCTGGTCAACCAGCGCACCCCCGGCCTGGCCGGCAACCGCAACACGGGCATCCTGGCCGCCACCGGCGAACTGGTGGCGTTCTGCGACGACGACGACGAGTGGCTGCCCGGCAAGCTCGCCGCGCAGGTGGCCGCGCTCGCCGCCGCACCCGACGGAGCGTTCGTGAGCTGCGGCATCCGGGTCGACTACGACGGCCGCCAGGTCGACCGGGTGCTGCCGGTCCACCGGGTGCCGCTGGCCGCCCTGCTGCGGGACCGGCACACCGAGCTGCACCCGTCGACGTTCCTGATCCGCCGCGACGCGCTGCTCGACGGGATCGGCCTGGTCGACGAGGAGATCCCGGGCAGCTACGCGGAGGACTACGAGTTCCTGCTCCGGGCCGCCCGGCACGCCCCGCTGGTGAACCTCGTCGAGCCGTACGTGACGGTGCGCTGGCACAAGCGGTCGTACTTCGCCCAGCGCTGGGAGACCATCTCCATCGCGTTGCAGTGGCTGCTCGGCCGGTACCCGGAGTTCGCCACGGTGCCGGCCGGCGAGGCGCGGGTCACCGGGCAGATCGCCTTCGCCCAGGCGGCGATGGGCAACCGGGGGGAGGCAGTCCGCTGGGCCCGGCGCACGCTGTCGCGCAACCCGCGGGAGCCGCGCGCGTACCTGGCTCTCGCCGTGGCCAGCCGGGCCGTCGACCCCGACCGCATCCTGCGCACGCTGCACAAGCGCGGCCGGGGGATCTGAGCGACGCCCCGGGCCTGGGTGCTGCCGCCGAGCTTCAGGAGGCGGCGCACCAGGCCCGCCAGGCCTCCCGGCTGGGTGCGTCGGAGAGCCGGAAGTCGCCCCCGGAGACCTGGTAGTCGTAGTAGGCCACCCACAGCGGCCGCTGCCCGTCGAGGTACTTGCTCATCGCCCGGATCCAGGTGGCCCGCCCGGTGCCGCTGTCGCCGGCGACCCGGACGCTGCCGGTCTCGGCGAGCCCCCACGGCTTGCCCAGCGCCTTCGACTTGGCGATCATCGGGCCGAAGACCTGCGCCGGGTCGGTGTACCGGTTGAACTTGCCTCCGCTGTTGTAGCAGTCCCAGCCGAGCACGTCGATCGCGCCGCCGCCGGGCCAGTAGTTGTCGAAGGTACGGCCGGAGTTCGGGTTCAACGTCCAGCACATCAGGATCAGCGTGGCGCGCAGCCGGGCGTTGTCGGCCCGGTCGGCAAGGCCGGCGAGGCGCTGCCACGCGGCCCGGAACTGCGCCGCGGTGTAGGAGCCCCGGGCGATGTCGTCCTCCGGCTCGTGGAAGTACGACCAGTAGACGTCCAGGTCGCGGGGGACGGAGCGGAACCAGGCGGCGAGCCGCGTGTCGTGCTTCCCGGCGGCCACCTCGCCGGGTGGCGCCTTGAACGAGACCACCACGGTCCGGTCGGCGGCGTCGGCGCGGCTGCCGGACCAGGACGGCGGCAGCCCGGGGTAGAAGACCCGGACCATCCGCAGTGGCCCGTAGCTGCGGTCGGAGCGGGCCAGCCCGGCGGCGAAGCTCTCCCCGTTCTGGAGGTGGATGCTCGCCCCCGGAAGGGTGTTCCGTCCGCCCGGGAACACACCGGCCTTCGCGCCGCTGCTCGTGCTCGGGCTCGGCGAGCCGGCCTTCGGGCTGCTGCCGAAGCCCTCGGTGCCGCCGGGGGTCGGCCGGGGGACCGGGGCGGCCGGGCCGAGGCCCGCGCCCTTGGATGCGGCGTCGGTGACCACCGGGGCTGGCTGCCCGGGCAGGTCACCGTTGGTGGCCAGGGCGACCGTGGTGCCCAGCGCCACTGCGCCGGCGGCCACCGGCAGCAGCCACCACCGGCCGAGCCGGCGGCGCGGGGGCCGGCCGGGGCCGGCGGTTTGGGTGGCGAGCGTGGGCGCGGCGGTGGGGCCGGGACTCATGACGCTCCTCGGATCGGTGGTGCCGGGCTGTCGCGCGGTCGAGCGACGGGACCCGGCCGGACGGCGACGGGTGGGCCGGGCGAGCCGACTCGCCCGGCCTGCCGGTCAACGGTAGCGGTCGATGGCCGCCAGCAGGTGATCCGCGTGTTCCGGGCGGCAGACCAGCAGGTCCGGAAGGCGTGGGTTGTCCCGGTTGTAACGCAACGGCGAGCCGTCGATCCGGGACGCATGCATGCCGGCGCCGAGGGCGACCGCGACCGGGGCCGCCGAGTCCCACTCATACTGGCCCCCGGCGTGCACGTACGCGTCGACCTCGCCGGTCACCACCGCGCAGACCTTCACCCCGGCCGAACCCATCGGCACCGCCCGGGCACCGATGCCCTCGACCAGTTCGCTCACGAACGCGGGCGGGCGGCTACGGCTCACGGCGATCCGCAGCGGACCGTCGGCCGGGGGCGGGGTCGGCATCCGGGTGCCCAGGACCTGCGGGGCGCCGTCCGCCCCGGTGCGGGCCGGCATGCCGACGGCGCCGGCCACCAGCGCGCCGTCCGGGCCGGCCGAGCGCTGCCAGAGCGCCACGTGCACCGCCCAGTCGTCGCGCCCGGCCTCGGAGAACTCGCGGGTGCCGTCCAGCGGATCGATGATCCAGACCCGGTCCGCGTCGAGCCGGCCCGGCCGGTCCCCGGCGGACGGGTCGCCGGACCAGGCCAGCCGGCTGTCGGTCTGCTCCTCGGAGAGCACCGCGTCGGCTGGTCGCCACCGGGCCAGGGCGGTCGACATCAGGTCATGGGAGGCCTTGTCGCCGGCGTTCTTGAGGGCCGCCGGGTCGGCGAAGCCCTGCTCCGCGCGGAGCGCGGTCAGCACCGCGCCGGCCTCCTGGGCCAGCCACTGCGCGAATGCCTGGTCGTCGAGCCGACCCGTACCGTCCTCGGTCACGTGAACCTCACCACTCCTCCGGTGCCACCGTCGCCCCTCGGCGCCGTGCGGACGCCCATCCTTCGGCGGCCGCGGGGACACGGCCAGCCACCGGTCCGATAATCGACAACGAGAGTGTCGCTCACCGCGGGCACTCTCCGCGTCGGCCGTTCCGCCGCCCGTCGGCCGCCCGTCGGTTGCCCGCATGTTGAACTTGGCGTGTATCCCGGTCGGATCGCCCGGGCCAGGCCCTAGGCTCGTCCGCATGACCGCCGAGCAGCTGATCTCCTTCGCCCGTGGGGCTCCCTCGCTGGACATCGTCGATGTCGAGGGGCTCAAGGCCGCCGCCGTCCGCGCCTTCGACGCCGACCCCGCCGGGGTCACGGCGTACGGGACCTCCGTCGGTTACCCGCCCCTGCGGAAGTGGATCGCCGAGAAGCACGGCGTCGGCGCCGACCAGGTGCTGGTCACCAACGGGTCGCTACAGGCCGACGCATTCCTCTTCGACCACCTGGTCCGGCCCGGCGACGCGGTCGTGGTCGAGCGCCCGACGTACGACCGGACCCTGCTCAACCTTCAGCGGATGGGCGGCGAGATCCACGGCGTGTCGATCCAGCCGGACGGGCTGGACACCGCCGAGCTGCGCAAGCTGTTGGAGGCCGGGGTCCGCCCGAAGCTCGCCCACGTCATCCCGAACTACCAGAACCCGGCCGGGGTGACCCTCTCCCTGGAGAAGCGGCGGGAGCTGCTCGATCTGGCGGCAGAGTACGGCTTCATCATCTTCGAGGACGACCCGTACGCCGACATCCGCTTCCGGGGCGAGCCGCTGCCGTCGATGCTCTCGCTGGACACCCGGGGCGTGGTGGTGCACGCCTCCAGCTTCACCAAGACGGTCTGCCCGGGTGTGCGGGTCGGCTATCTGATCGGGGCGGCGGACCTGATCGCCGACATCGCGAAGAGGGCCACCAGCCTCTACATCTCGCCCGGCATGGTCTCCGAGGCGATCGTGCACCAGTTCTGCGTCTCCGGCGACATCGCCCGGTCGATCGAGACGGTCAGCACCGCACTGGGCGAGCGCGCCCGGGTGCTCGCCGAGTCGCTGCGCCAGCACCTGCCCCAGGCGCGGTTCGTGGAGCCGGATGGCGGCTACTTCCTCTGGGTGGAGCTGCCGGAGGACGTGCTGGTGGACCGGCTCGCCCCGGCGGCGGCCGAGCGGGGTGTGGCGGTGGTGAAGGGCAGCGACTTCCTGCTCGACGGTGGGCAGCACGCGTTGCGGCTGGCGTTCTCGGCGGTCACGGCGGACCGCATCGACGAGGGCGTTCGTCGCCTCGCAGAGGCGATGGCAGCCGTTCGTGGCTGATTTTCTGTCAGATTTCTGACAGAAGTGCGTTGTCGGCCGGGTGGGGGCTCCCGCCCGGCCGGTCCACGGCCCACAATTCTGCGAGCGCCACTCACGTCACTCGGCCCACCTGCCCCGATGCGGGCGGGGGCCGGGTCGGCCGGCGGCGCACGCAGCACCCACCCCGCCCCAAGGGCGCCGGGTGGGCCGGGTCGCCCCTCACCCCCCTGACGCGACTCGGCCCACCCGGCTCCGCCCTACCGGATGCCCGTCCGGCACTCGCTGGGGCGGGGGTCGAGCGAGACCGGGCCGCCCGGGGCGGGCGTAACCTGCAACCTGCGGCGGCGTACGGCCGACGCGGCAGCGCGGGGAGGGGGTCGCCATGTCGGACCGGGCGGAGCGGAGCCGGACCACGTCTCCGGACAGCTTGCGGGTGATCAAGCCCCGGGCCTGGGCTCCCGTGCGGGCGATGACCCGGATCCTCAACGCCGACGGCAGCCAGCGCGCCCCCGAACCGGCCGGGCCGGGCCGCAGCGCGATCATGGACTGCGGGCTCTACGTCGATGGGAAACGGCAGTCCGGCGACTGGCACCCTGCGGAGGCGCTGGCCGCCGCCCGCCGCGAGCGCGGGTTCGTCTGGATCGGTCTGCACGAGCCCGAGTTGGCCGAGATGACCGCGATCGCCGCCACCTTCGACCTGCACGAACTGGCCGTCGAGGACGCGGTGAAGGCCCAACAGCGGCCCAAGCTGGAGCGCTTCGGTGAGGTCAGCTTCCTGGCGCTGCGTACCGCCCGATACTGCGAGCACGCCGAGTTGACCGAGAACTCGGAGGTCGTCGAGACCGGCCAGGTGATGCTCTTCATCGGCCCGAACTTCGTGATCAGCATCCGGCACGGGGATGCCTGTCGGCTCGCCCCGGTCCGCGCCGACCTGGAGGCCAAGCACGAACTGCTGGAGCACGGCCCCTGGGCGGTCGCGTACGCGATCACCGACCGGGTGGTCGACCTCTACCTGGAGGTGGCCGACCGGCTGGAGGACGATCTGGACGTGCTGGAAGCCGACGTGTTCGACCGGCAGAGCAGCGGCCGGATCCAGCGGATCTACCAGATGAAGCGGGAGCTGGTCGAGTTCAAGCGGGCGGTGGTGCCGCTGCAACGGCCGCTGATGACCCTCACCGGCCAGGCCAACCGGGAGATCCCGCAGGAGGTGCGGCGCTACTTCCGGGACGTGCAGGACCACCTCAGCCGCACCGTTGAGCAGGTCAACTCCTACGACGACCTGCTCAACTCGATTCTCCAGGCGCGGCTGGCCCAGGTCACCGTCGACCAGAACAACGACATGCGCAAGATCGCTGCCTGGGCCGCCATCGCCGCGGTCTGGACCGCGATCGCCGGCATCTACGGCATGAATTTCGAGAACATGCCGGAGCTGAAGATGACGTACGGCTATCCGGTCGTGCTCGCCCTCATGCTCACCTTCTCGCTGGCGCTGTACCGCTGGTTCCGCCGCAACGGCTGGCTCTGAGCCGCCGGCACGGTCTCTTCACGCGCCGGGGCCCGCGAACGCCCGCGGCGCGGGACGACGGGGGCCGTCTCCACGCCGCGGGTGGCGGGGCCAGGGTCAGCGACGGCCGCCGGACCCGGCGGTGTTCTCCTTGCCGAGCGCCTTGCTGAGGTCGTCGGCCGGGCGGCCGGAGACATCCCGGGCACCCCCGGCGACCGAGGGCACCTTGTCGTTCGGGTGGATCAGCGGCTGGATGCCCGGGGTGCTGGTGGAGGCGCTGTCGCCGCCGGCCACCGCCGAGCTGCCGGCCCCGGTCGGACCGTCGGCCACCGGCGAGCCACCGGACATGATGGACGAGTCGGTCACCTTCGCGTCGTTCGCCGACGGGGTCTCGACGACCAGGGTGTCCACCTCGTCGCGTACCGGCTCCAGCGTGCGGGTCGGGTCGTACTCGGCCCACTCCTGCTGCTCCCGGCGCCGGCGCATGGCCATCGCGCCGGCCAGGCCGGCGACGGTGCCGGCGGCCAGCAGGCCGGCCATCATCCCGCGCGACGTCTTGCGCTGCTTCTTCCGCCCGAGCTTCGCGCTCTTGGCCTTCACCTTCTTGCTCACCGCCGTCTGCTTGGCGGCGGCGGCCTTCCTGCCGGTGACGACCTTTCCGGCCGCCTCGGACTGCGCGTTGCGAACGGCCAGGGCCAGTGGCGCGAGGGTCGCGACCGTCGACGCGAGACCGGTCGACGCCCGGTCCCGCACGACCAGAGCGGTCGGCGCGACGGCGCCGCGGGCCGCCTGGACCCGCGGGCCGACCGTGGCCCCGGCACCCTTCGCCGCGTACGTGGCGGCCTGCCTCAGATGACCGATGCCCTGGTTCAGCTCGAACTTGGCCAGCTGCCCCTGCGTCTTTCGCCGCCCGATTCCAAACACGGTCCCACCTCCTGGGAGTTGTTCCTCCGTCATCCTCCACCTTCGGATGCCTCCGCACTGCCAGATCGGGCACATGGGAGGATCCGCATGGAACTGACCAACGATTGAGGAGTACCCGTGGCCGAGGCTGTCTACGCCACCTTGCACACCAACGCTGGCCCGATCCGGCTGGAGCTCTTTCCCAATCACGCTCCGAAGACGGTTCGTAACTTCGTGGACCTGGCCGAGGGCAACAAGGAATACACCGACCCGACTACGGGTCAACCGGGCAGTGGCCCGTACTACGACGGCACGATCTCGCACCGTGTCATCAGCGGTTTCATGATTCAGATGGGTGACCCGACCGGCACCGGTCGGGGTGGCCCGGGCTACAAGTTCGGTGACGAGTTTCACCCGGAGCTGCGCTTCGACCGGCCGTACCTGCTCGCGATGGCGAACGCCGGGCCGGGCACCAACGGCTCGCAGTTCTTCATCACCGTCTCGCCGACCCCGCACCTGAACAACCGGCACACCATCTTCGGTCAGGTGGCCGACGAGGAGTCCGTGAAGGTCATCGATTCGATCGCCAGCACCCCGACCGGCCCGAGCGACCGCCCGCTCTCCGACGTCGTCATCGAGCGGGTCGAGATCGAGCGCACCCCGGCCTGACCGGGGGGCGAGGTACCTTTGCTCGCATGACTGAGCGCCCCTCCGGAGCCGGGAGGCTGCTGCCGTGAGTGAGTCCCCGCCGACCACCCCGGTCTGCTTTCGGCATCCCGGCCGGGAGACGTACGTCCGGTGCACCCGCTGCGACCGGCCGATCTGCCCGGACTGCATGCGGGACGCCTCGGTCGGCCACCAGTGCCCCGAGTGCGTGAACGAGGGACGCCGTAGCGTGCGGCCGACGCGTACCGCCTTCGGCGGCGGTACCGTCGGCCGCCACGGCTACGTCACCAAGGCCCTCATCGGGCTGAACGTGCTGCTCATGCTGCTCTCCATCGCCTCCGACCGGGGTGGGGACGCGGCGGCCGGCGGCTCCGGCTTCGGCGGCCTGATGGGCGGCAGCACCCCGCTGACCGACTGGGGCTCGGTGCTCGGTCAGGCCATGTTCCCCGACGGCGGCGTGCACGGCATCGCCCAGGGCGAGTGGTACCGCCTGGTCACCGCGATGTTCCTGCACTACGGCGTGGTGCACCTGCTGCTGAACATGTGGGCGCTCTGGGTGCTCGGCCGGTCGCTGGAGGCCAACCTCGGGCCGCTGCGCTTCGCCGCCCTCTACCTGGTCGCCGGCCTTGGCGGGAACGTGGCCGCGTACGTGTTCAGTGCCGAGAACGCCGCCACGGCCGGCGCGTCCACCGCGATCTTCGGCCTCTTCGCCGCGCTGATCGTGATCGAGCGCCGGATGGGGCGGAGCATCTCCTCGGTGCTCCCGATCCTGGTGATCAACCTGGTCTTCACCCTGACCGTCCCGGGCATCTCCATCCCGGGCCACCTCGGCGGGCTGGTGACCGGCGCGATGGTGGCGCTGTTGCTGGCGTACGCGCCCAGGTCCCGGCGCGGGCTGATCCAGGGTGCCGGCACCGTGCTGGTGCTGGTGGCGCTGCTGGGCATCGCGGTTGTCCGCACGGCGATGCTCACCGGCTGACCCCCGTCCCCGGGTGGGCCGGCCGCAACCCGTCCCGCCCGTGCCCTGATCGGCGCCGTGCCGCCGTAGCAACGGCGGCGTCTGTGCCGTGGAGTCAGGACGCCTCGGCCCGGGCGGCGCGCAGCGCCTCGGCGACCTCGTCGGGCGGGGCGCCCAGGTCGTAACGGCCGAACAGGTGCAGCGACTCGCCCGCGTCGATCTCGAGGAGTTCGGCGGAGAGGCCGAGCCGGGTTCGACGGTCGACGGTGATCGCCTCTACCGCGCCCCAGGCGAGCCGTCGCCGGCCGGCGAAGCCCCGGAGCACCGTGATGCCCGCCGGGTCGACGGCGAGCCGTATCGGCGCCAGCAGGTCCCGCGCCGCCCAGCCGGCCAGCCCGACGGCCGCCACCGCGGCCAGCACGAGTCGCACCCGGTCACCCTCGGCGAAGAGGAGCCCGAGCCCGACCAGCACCGCCGCGCCGACCAGCTTGACCACCGGCAGCACGGGCGGCACCCGCCACTGCCGTACCGCCGACGACGGTTCCGGGCTCGACGACGATTCGGGGCTCCGCTCTGGCCGCATCCCTACAGCATGCCCTGTCGGGGCAGTCCCGGCCCGACGCGCGAGGCCGGTCGGGTCGGGACAGGACGTAGTATCGAAGCCAGTCAGGTTACCGGGGAGTAAATATGAGTGACGCGGTCATCGTCGGTGCGGTGCGGACCCCGGTCGGGCGGCGCAAGGGCAGCCTGGCCATGGTGCATCCGGTCGACCTCTCGGCGCACGTGCTGCGCGCCCTCGCCGAGCGCACCGGGATCGACCCCGAGCAGGTCGACGACGTGGTCTGGGGCTGCGTGTCCCAGGTCGGCGAGCAGTCGTGGAACATCGCGCGCAACGGTGTCCTCGCCGCGGGCTGGCCCGAGTCGGTGCCCGGCACCACCCTGGACCGGCAGTGCGGGTCGAGTCAGCAGGCGCTGCACTTCGCCGCCGCCGCCGTCGCGTCCGGTCAGGCCGATCTGGTGGTGGCCGGCGGCGTCGAGTCGATGACCCGGGTGCCGATGGGCGTCAGCGTCGGCGACGCCTCACCGTTCAGCGACCAGATCCGCGACCGCTACCGGGGGGTCGAGGGCTTCGCCGAGGACTCCCCGCTGCCGTTCAACCAGGGCGTCGGTGCCGAGCTGATCGCCGCCCGCTGGCGCTTGTCCCGGGCCCAGCTCGACGAGTTCGCCCTGGCCAGTCACGAGAAGGCGGCCGTCGCCCAGGATGCCGGGGCGTTCGACCCGGAGCTGGCCCCGATGGTGCTGCCCGACGGCGGCAAGTTCGCCGCCGACGAGGGCATCCGCCGGGACACCTCGTTGGCGAAACTCGGCGAGCTGAAGACTCCCTTCCGGGCCGACGGCGTGGTCACCGCCGGCTCGGCGTCGCAGATCTCCGACGGCGCGGCCGCGCTCGCCGTCACCACCTCCGAGTGGGCCGGCCGGCACGGCCTGCGCCCGCTGGCCCGGGTGCACACCGCCGTGGTCGCCGCCGACGACCCGGTCACCATGCTCACCGCCCCCATCCCCGCCACCGCGAAGGCGCTGCGCCGCGCGGGGCTGGGCATCGAGGAGATCGGGGTGTACGAGGTGAACGAGGCGTTCGCCTCGGTGCCGCTGGCCTGGCTGGCCGAGACGGAGGCCGACCCGGAGCGGCTCAACCCGCGCGGCGGGGCGATCGCCCTGGGCCACCCGCTCGGCGCGTCCGGGGCCCGGATCATGACCACCATGCTTGCGCATATGCGGGACAACGGCATCCGCTACGGCCTGCAGACCATGTGCGAGGGCGGCGGCATGGCCAACGCCACGATCGTGGAGCTGCTCTGACCCGCGCCCGGTGCCGGGGCGGAGAACCTCTCGGCCCGGTCCCGGGGCGGAAAACTCCTCGCCCCGCACCGGCACGGCTTCTACTCTTCGGACCGTGAGCGATCTCTCGACCCCGCCCGCCAACTGGTCCGACCAGCGGTGGCGGGACCTGGCCCAGGCCTGGGTCGGCGACCACCTGGACCGGGCCGGCCACCGGATCACCGGCCCGGTCCAGGCCCGGGTCCGGCCCTGGTCGCTGGTCTGGCGGCTGCCCACCGATGCCGGGGCGTACTGGTTCAAGGCCAACAACGCCGGCACCCGCTTCGAGGCGGGGCTGCTCGACGCGCTGGCCCACCTCGCCCCCGGCCGCGTTCCCGAGCCGGTGGCCGTGGACGCCGGCCGGGGCTGGGCGCTGCTGCCCGACGGCGGCGAGACCCTGCGTGACGCGTTCGCCCGCGAGCGTGACCCGGCCGTCTGGGAACGCGTCCTGACCGGGTACGCCGCGCTCCAGCGCGCGACCGCGCCCCGGGCCGGGGAGTTGCTGGCCCTCGGTGTGCCGGATCACCGCCCGGAGGTGATGCCGGGCCTGCTCGCCGAGCTGCTCGACGACCGGGAGGCCATCCGCGTCGGCGTCCCGGGCGGCCTGGGCCCGCAGGTGTACGAGCGGCTACGGGCGTTCCTGCCGGAGTTCGAGGCGCGCTGTCGACGGCTCGCCTCGTTCGGGGTCCCGGCCGGTGTGCAGCACGACGACCTGCACGACGGCAACGTCTTCGCGGCCGACCACCGCGTCTTCGACTGGGGGGACGCCTCGGTGGCCCACCCCTTCGGCACCCTCCTGGTCACGCTGAACTCGGTGGCGGACTCCTTCGCGTTGCCGGCCGGCGACCCGGTGCTGGTCCGGCTGCGGGACGCGTACCTCGACGTCTGGGCCGACCGGCACGACCGGGCCGAGCTGCGGGAGGCGGCCGGCCTGGCGGTCACCGTGGCCAAGGTGAGCCGGTCACTGTCCTGGCGACGCGCGCTGTCCACCCCCGACCCCGCACGAGCGGAGTACGCCGAGGCGGTGCCCGGCTGGCTCGCCGAGCTGTTCGAGCCGGACAAGCTGTAGGCGGCGGTCCCCTGACCTGGCGGCCGACGGCCGATTGGTGGCCGTGGCCCACATCACGTAACCGCCCGACGTCGTTGAGTAGGTCATGGACGTCTTCTCCCGAACGTTCCTGCCTGCGGCCGCCGACAGCGGGCTGGCGGTGCGGGGCGTCAGCCGGCACATGCCGATCTTCCGCCGCTGCGTCGGTGCCGGCGACGCCACCATCCTGGTGACCCGGTGCAGCCGGCTGCGGCGTCCGGTCGGCGAGTGCCTGCTGCTGCTGACCCACCGGCGACTCGTCGTCACCCGGCAGACCCGGGTGCTGCGCCGCCTGCGCCTGCATCTCAACGCCGACCTGCGCGAGCTCAGCGACGTCACCTGGAGCCCCGACCCTCGGGGGCCCGCGGTGGAGTTGGCAGCCACCGCCATCGACGGCGTCCGGGAGCGATTCCTCATCCGGCTTTCGAACCCCGGGCAGGTGTGGCAGCTCGACGCCCTGCTGCACCACTCGTTCCGGACCCGGCTGCGGCCGGCCCGGGAGCGGCTCGTGGCCACCATCGGCGACGTCCCGGCCGCCGTCCGCCCCACCGCACTACGGCCCGTGGTGGTCCACTGACCGGCTTCCTCACCTGGTGCGAACATTGCCCGGCACCCCGGTCGGGCGTGGGTCGGCAATCATGGGCCGGTGAAATGTCGACGCAGCGCAGCGCGGGCTCGTCCCGGTGGCCTGCGTTCTCGACGTCGCCCTGCCCGGCCTGGCCGGCACCGAGATCTGCCGGCGGCTGCGCGACGCCGGCGACCGGACGCCCGGGGCGTCGGGTACGCCGTCGTTGGCTGAGCCCTCGCCCGGCGGCTGTCCGCCGCCGGGGATCGGGGCTCAGCGGCCGGGCGGGAGGGCATAGCCGACGTAGCCCCGCCAGGAGAGCGGCCAGCCGGCTGGCACGAGTTCCAGGCACGCCGCCCGGTTGCCGGTGCAGACGATCGCGTCGGTCGAGGCGGGCTCGGCCGGCGGACGGTCCGGCAGCACCGACTCCAGCGCCACCAGCTCGGGCGGGCGTCCGTCGGGATCGCGCAGCAGCAGCCACCAGGGGTACTCCCAGTTGTCGTTCTGCTGCACCAACCCGACCCGCCGGGCGCCGGACGCCCGCACCGCGTCGGTCGCCCAGCGGAACTCCTCGGCCCACTGTGGCCGGCGTAGGAAGCGGGTGTCCCACTCCGAGGTGGTGAAGACCGAACCGGTGCCGACCAGCCGGCGCGGGAAGCCGTACGACAGGGCGAGCACCCCGGCCAGCGCGGAGGTGGCCAGCACCGTGACCGCCAGGCCCGCCGCCACCGACCGCCGGCCCGGGGCGCGGCGGCGCAGGAGCGAGTCCAGCCAGAGGCCGGCCAGCGGGGCCGCCAGCACCAGGGCGTAGAGCAGCAGCCGGTTCCCCCACGGCTGCCACTTGATCATCGCCGTGTGCAGCACGACGGCCGTGACCGCCACGACGGCGTACGCGCGCAGCGTGCCGGCCACGGCCGGGCTCATCCGGGCCGGACGGGCCATCGCCAGCACTGCGCCGACCAGCGCCAGCGCGCCGGCCAGCGGGAAGGCCACCCGGTCCTCGTCCGGATACCAGGCGGGCACCGGGAAGACCTCCCGGCCGAAGGTGATGGCCCGGTCCTGGGGGTCCACCCCGATCGCCCGGGCCCCTTCCATGATCACCTCGGCCGAGCCGGCGCGGACCGGCGCGAGCGGTGTGTCCAGCGCGGTGTGCCCGATGCGCAGGGCGTTCACCAGGACCGACGCCGGGTCGTGTCGTTCCATCGGGATGGACTCGCGCAGCCGAGACGGCCCCAGCGGGTGGCCGAACTCGGCCTGCACCCGGGCGAGGAACGGCCCGACCACGATCAGGGCCACCAGCAGCACCAGCATCGACCCGGCCGCGGTCCGGGCCATCCCGGTCACCCGGGACGGGCCAGCCGTCGCGTGCCGCTGGACGCCACCGGCGGGGTACGCCGGACCGGCCGCCACGGTCGCTGCCGCCGCACGGCCCCCGCCCTCGACGACCCCCGCGACCCCCGCGGCGTCGGGCACCCCCGCCCCGACGAGCACCCGCCGGCCGGGATTGCCCCCGTCGACCGGGCCGGGCCGTGCGCCGTCGACCTGCGGCGGACCGCCGAGGTATGCCAGTCGGAGCTGACCGATCCCCCAGAGCAGCAGCAGCGGGCCGGCCCCGATCAGCCCGCTGGTCTTCGTGACCGCGGTCAGCCCGGTCGCCGCGCCCAACAGCAGCAGTGTGCCGATCCCCGCCCGGCGGCGCAGCCCGTCCAGCGCCAGCGTCGCCACACAGGCCACCCAGGCGGCGCAGACCAGGTCGGTCTGGGTGCTGGTCGCCTGGAGCGCCACCATCGGGGTGCTGGCCAGCACGAACGCGGTGAGCAACTGGGCCCGCCGCCCTCCGCCGAGTTGGGCGGTGATCCGGGCGGCGACCAGCAGGCAGCCCACCCCGGCCGCCCACTGAACCAGGTTGTGCGAAGAGTCGCCCCCGGTGAAGAGCCGCAGGTGCAGCAGCAGGTATTCCGCGCCGGGCGGGATGGTCACCTGTCGGTGGATCATGGTGGGCCAGAAGTCCAGGTCACCCTGGGCCACCCAGTGCTCCACCTTCGGCAGGTGATAGGTCTGCGAGTCGAAGTTGTTGGGCTCGGCCAGCAGCGCGATCAGCAACTCCACCAGGACCAGCCCGCCGACCGTGCCGATCAGCAGCCGCTCGCCCCGTCCCGCCGTACGCCACCGGTCGGCCAGCCCCGCCCGGGCGGCGCGGGCGGCGGCGGCCGGACCCCGCCCGCCGTTGCGGTGGCGCCGCAGCCAGACGGCCCCGGCCGCGACGGCGAGCAGGAGCAGCCAGGCGACGGCGAAGGCAGGCAGGGTGAGTAGGCGCAGCGCTCCGAGCAGCTCCACCGTCAGCACCGCGAAGGCGCCGGTGACCACCGCCGCCCGGACCACGGCCAGGCGTAACGGGGCGACCACGTCGGTCCCGCGTGGTCGCAGCGCCACGGTGAACGACAGGACGGCGGCGAGTGGGGCCGCCACGAGCAGGGAGCCGGCTGCCGACATGGCGCGAAGTAAACACCATCCGGCTGGATGCGTGGCACGCGACGCTCGACGGTGGCAAACCCCGCGGCGCTGGCCTGCCAGCTAGGCTAGAGCCGACGTGTATGCCGCCACCGTGGAGATTTCCGTGAAGCTCTCGATCCTCATGCCGGTCTACAACGAGGAAGAACGCATCGCGGATGCCCTCAAGCAGGCATTGGCGGTCGACTACCCGTGCGAGATCGAGCTGGTCGTAGTCGACGACGGCAGTCGCGACGACACCGGCGAGATCCTCAGCCGCGCCGACGACGCGCGGCTGCGGCTGATCACCCACCAGCGCAACGCGGGCAAGGGCGCGGCCATCAAGACGGCGGTCGACAACGCCGAGGGCGAGTACCTGGTCATCCTCGACGCCGACCTGGAGTACGACCCGCAGGACATCCCCAAGCTGCTCGCCCCGGTGCTCGACGGCCGCGCCGAGGTGGTCTACGGCAACCGCACCTTCGGCAGCCACAGCGCTTACAGCTTCTGGTACGTGATGGGCAACAAGGGCGTCACCATGGCGGCCAACGTGCTGTTCAACTCGTACATCGGTGACCTGGAGACCTGCTTCAAGCTGATGCCGGTCGCCCTCTACCGCTCCCTGGACATCCGGTCCCGGGGCTTCGGCATGGAGGCGGAGGTGACCGGCAAGCTGCTGCGCCGGCGCATCCGTCCGTACGAGGTGCCGATCAGCTACCGGGCGCGGGGCCGCGAGGAGGGCAAGAAGATCACCTGGAAGGACGGCGTCGAGGCGATCTGGATCCTCGGCCGGGAGCGCACCCGCCGCCGCCCCCTGGCCGTCCCGCAACGCTAGCCCCCGTCACGTTGAAGGGGCCTTCAACTCAAGGCGACGTGATGCAGGAATCCCTGACCATCGGTCAGCTCGCCGCTCGCAGCGGCGTCGCGCAGTCGGCGCTGCGTTACTACGAGCGCCTCGGCCTGATCCGGGCCGAACGCACCAGCGGCAACCAGCGTCGGTACGCCCGCACCGAGCTGCGCCGGGTGGCGTTCGTCCGGATCTCCCAGCAGGTCGGCATCTCGCTGGAGGAGATCCGGGACGCGCTGGACTCGCTGCCCGCCTCCCGCACCCCGACGGCGACCGACTGGGCCGCGCTGTCCACGGCGTGGCGGGCCCGGCTCGACGAGAAGATCCGGCTGATGGCCAAGCTCCGCGACGACCTGGACGGCTGCATCGGCTGCGGCTGCCTGTCGTTGCAGCGCTGCACCCTCTACAACCCGGAGGACAAGATGTCGAGCGAGGGCCCGGGCGCGCGGCTCCTGCTGCCCCGCGCCGAGCCACCGGCCCACGGCGGGTGCGGACCCTGCGTCACCGGACAGTGAGCAGCACCTTCCCGACGTGGTCGTTGGACTCGACCAGGCGGTGCGCCGTCGCCGCCTCGGCCATCGGCAGCCGCCGGTCGATGACCGGACGGACCGCCCCGGCGGACACCAACGGCCAGACCTTGTCCCGTACGCCCGCGACGATCGCGGCCTTCTCCGCCACGGGCCGGGACCGCAGCGCGGTGGCCGCCACCGAGGCTCGCTTGGCCAGCAACATCCCCAGGTCCAGCTCGGCCTTGCGACCGCCCTGCATGCCGATCACCACCAGCCGGCCGCCGGTGGCCAGCGCGGCCACGTTCCGGCCCAGGTAGGCCGCACCCATGATGTCGAGGATGACGTCCGCGCCCCGGCCGCCGGTAACCCGCCGGACCTCCTCGACGAAGTCCTGCTCGCGGTAGTCGACCGTGTGCGCGGCGCCCAGCTCGCGCAGCCGCTCGTGCTTCGCCGACCGGGCGGTCACCACCACGGTCGCACCGAGCGCGGTGCCGAGCTGGATGGCGAACGTGCCGATCCCGCTGCCCCCACCATGCACCAGCAGGGTCTCGCCCCTCGTCAGCCCGGCGAGCTGGACCACGTTCGACCAGACCGTGCAGGCCACCTCCGGCAGCGCCGCCGCGTCGACCGGGTCGACGCCGTCCGGCACGGGCAGCAACTGCCCGGCGGGCACGGCCACCCGCTCCGCGTACCCGCCGCCGGCCAGCAGCGCGCAGACCTCCTGGCCGACCGCCCACCCGGTCACGTCCGGGCCGATCGCGCTGACAACCCCGGAGCACTCCAACCCGGGGTACGCGGACGCACCCGGCGGGGGCGGATAGTGCCCCTGCCGTTGCAGCAGGTCGGCCCGGTTCACCGCACTGGCCCGCACGTCCACGATCACCTCGCCGGGGCCGGGCTCCGGATCGGGTACCTCCGCCCAGACGAGTGCGTCGGGTCCACCGGGCTCCGGGATCGTGATCGCGCGCATGGTCCAGTCTTACCCGATCCGGCCCCGAGTCCACCCGTGGGCCGGGATCTTCGCCAACCGGCCTCGTCAGGGTGCGAGTGGGCGGCCGTCGGCCGGTGATCCGGTCACTGTGGATCGTCGAAGGCCGTGATTCCGCAGCTCAGCACGGCAGCCGGAGCCTTCCGCGCCCAGTCACGGTCAAGTCCTCGGAGGGAGGGTGGCTCGACCGCCAGTTGGCTTCTGGCAGACTGGAGGGCGGTCGCGTCCCTCGGGGCGTGGTTCCGGGAGGGTTCGCCTAGTGGCCGATGGCGCTGGTCTTGAAAACCGGTAAGGCAGCGATGTCTTCGTGGGTTCGAATCCCACACCCTCCGCTCCCTGGGCAGCGAAAACGCCCCCTGACCAGCGCTGATGCCGGTCAGGGGGCGTTACATCGTTTCTGAATCGGTCTCACTTCGTCCCGCTGGTAGCCGGCGAGTCTCGCTGGTCGTGTCGTATCCGTGTCGGCGCTACCCGGCTTCCTCGGTTTCCAACGCTCCCTCGATCCGCTTCCGGGCCGCTTCGTCCTGGCCGTCGATGCACGAGGCGTAGACCTTCAGCAGGACGTGCACGCTGTGTCCGGCCCACTGAGCGACCTGCGTTGCCGGCACACCCGCGTTGAGCCAGAGCGACACGGCAGCATGCCGCAGGTCGTACGGCCGGTGCGCCAGCGGCGACCGTTGCTGCGCGGGCGTCAACGTTGCTTCTCGGGCCTGCCGCCAGGCTCGTAGGTAGGTGCTTTTCGACACCGGGGTCATCCTGGCACCAGCGGCGTTGAACATCCGGCCGTTGGCGTTCCGGCAGTGCTCCCGTAGGTGGTGCCGCAGGATGCGAACCAGTTCCGGGCAGGCCGGCACGTCGCGGGTCGCCTTCTTCGCCCGGTGTTTCAGTTCCCGGTCTTCGAGCGACGTGCCGCCGTCACTCCAATCCTCGCCCACCTGCTGCGTCGACCCGCTGAGGTGGAGCCACCCCCACCCGGTTTCGGGTAGCTCGCATTCGTCGGCGCGTAGGTGAATCACTTCGGAAGGACGGAGCGCGGCGAAGTACATGCAGGCGAAGAATCCTTCCAAGTGCGGATCGCGATTCCGTACAGCCGAGAGCAGTGAGCGGGCTTGCTCGGGATTCACAACCACTTTCCGATCGACCTGGTCGGTGTTCTTCGGCGCTCGCCATTGAAGGAAGTCCATCGGGTGAGCATCGAGGTAGCGAAGTTCAACGGCGTACTTCAACGCGCTATAGAGAACGGCCCGTTTCCTTGCGACAGTGTTTGCTGCGGCGGGGCGGCCGTCGATCCGGACCGTGAGCGCGTCGAGTGCCTTTCGGGTGGTGGCTGGATTCGCCACATCCGTTAGCGGGAGCGTGTTCGCGGTGAGCCAGCGGATGACCGACGCGAGGTGCTCCGGCGGTAGGCCGTTGTCACGGTCGCGCTGCAACTTGTTGAAGGTCCACGTGTAGAGGGCGTGGCGAAGCTCGGCGGCGTCGGGTGAGTGGCGCGAGGTGGCGAGCAGGGCAAGCGTGGCCGTGGTGAGTGCGTCGGCGATGCTCTTGCGCTGAGTTGCTGCGGCACGCGGCCACTTCATGTCCACGAACGCGACAGCAAGGTCATACCAACTCCGGCTGTTTAGTTCCCGGGCCATCGGCTCCGGTAGCCCGATCTTCTCGTCGAAAGCCGTTCCTTCGCGCTGAGCGACTACCAGTTTCGAGCGGAAGCTTTCGGCGAGCGCGCGGGTGGCGTAGGTGTTCCGGAACGGCTTGCCGGCGACCTTCCATCGAACCGTATAGGACTTTTTCTTGCCGGCGAGTTCGTTGCTCAGGATCGCGTGAATACGTACGTCGTAGCTGCTCATGCTGCCTCTTCGTGGTCGTTAAGCCAGGCGTCGAGGTCGCGCCGCCGGATGCGAAGGCTTCCGTTCGGGTACTTGATGGTTCGGGGTGCCTTCCCGGTCGCCTTCCAGCGGAAGAAGGTCGACTTGGGTACGTCGAGTTCGGCCAGGACTTCGGCCAGGGTGAGGAGTTGGCCGGTGGCGGGGGCGCGGTGAGGGGGAGTCATCCGGTGGCTGTCCTTCCTCGGGCGGGGTGGTGCGGGGGCGCGGTGGAGCGTGTGAGCGGCGTGCGGCCGTTGACCGTTCGGAGTGGAAAGCCGGTGGGTGGTGTCGGCAGAAGGGCTTAGGGGCGGCTGCTGAGAGCGCCGTGGGGCCAAGATTTCGGCCGTCCCGGTGTAGGGCATGGGGTGAAGCGCTCTTAGGGGCGCTGAGGGGGCCGTTTCCGGCGGGTGGTGGCCGGTCATGGGCGGCGGCTGGTGACGCGTAGCCGGGGGGTATCCGTACCATCCGTACCAAGGTCGTTTTGCCTGCTCAGGTGCGGTACGGATTGGGTGCGTGGTACGGATTGATCCGTACCAGGGGCGCGGCCGGGGGTGGTCGTTGGTACGGATTGATCCGTACCAGCGGGGGAATCCGTACCGGGGCTGACCTGCGGAAACGACGTTGGTACGGATGGTACGGATGGGGCGGGGCAGTAGCGTTGCCATGCGTCGGTGAAGGCGTCTCGGGTGTAGCCCTTGGCCTGTCCGACGGGGAAGCGAATCGTGGTCGAGGTGATGCCGAATTCGCGGAGCAGGTCGCCGAGTCGTTTGCCGGTGAGGCCGGTTGGCCCGAATCCTGCCCAGGGTGCTTCGTCGTCGCCGTTGAGGGCGGCGAGTAGGTCGTGGGTGGAGGTGGCGGGCGGTTCGCCGAGCACGGTGAATGCGGTCCGTACGTCGGCGAGTAGCCGCACGCGGGTGGAGACGTTGCCGGCTTCGTCGGCTTCGGCGGTCATGACGGTGACGGCGTGGCGGGCGCGGGCGGGCCAGGTGTCGCCGGCCAGGTCGGCGACGGCTACGAGGGGTTCCCAGGTGTCGGCGGCGCGGTCTTCGACGGGCATGGGTGGTTCCGCGGCTTCGAGGATGGGCAGGTTCGCGCCGAGCCACCCGGCTAGGCGCTGTGCGACGGCGCGCAGGGCGGGGCCGTCGCGGCGGTGTCGGTAGGGGGCGACGGTTTCGCCGGGGGCGCGGCGGCGCATGCGGACGACGACGGCGCGGTCTTCGATGGTGTCGGGCATCGCGCCGATGCCGGCGAGGGCGGCCATGGCGAAGGTGGGGATCTTCTCCAGGCTTTGGGTGTTGTTGTCCCACCGGATCGCGGGCCGGTTGCGTTGGTGACCGGCGTTGAGTAGGCCGCGTAGATCTTCGTTCGCGTCGGCGTTCTTCCCGCCGAAGATGGTGTCCGCTTCGTCAACCAGCAGGGTCGGCGGGTTGTCGGTGCCGATGGCCCGGTACACAGCGGCCGGCGAGGCGTTGACGGTGATCAGCGGGTTGTGGCAGCAGCCCTCGACCACGTCGAGCAGCCGCGATTTCCCGCAGCGCTTCTCCGGTGCCCGGATGACCAGCCGGGGAGCGTGCGCCCACGCGGCCTGTGCGTGGGTGGCGGCGATCCACAGCACGACGGCGTCGACCGCCTCAGCGCTGGGCAGGATGACGTACTTGGTGAGGACGGCGTGTAGGCCGTCGAGGATCGTGGCTCCGTCGACCGGGTCGGTGTGGGTCATGCTGCTACTCCTTCGTCTCGGAAGCCGCCCCGGATGGCGGCGCGTATGTCGCGGTCGGTCTGCGCGGCGGCGCGCCCGGCGTCGGTGAGGGCGGTGATGGCGTCGGCGGGGTCGAGGGCGCCAGCGGCGACCATGCGGGCGACGCCTCGGGCTGCGCCGTAGAGGGTGGTGCGGCGGGTGCCTTCGGCGGCGGTGGTGACCCGGTCGAGCAGCACGGCAAGTAGCCGGTCGGGATAGGAGATGCCCCCCGCCTCACGTACCGGCGTCGGTCCGGTGGCGGCCGGGGTGGGTGGTGCCGGCGGCGGTGAGCAGGCCGTGAGCAGGGCGGGGGGCATCTCCTGCATGGGGTGGCCGGGTATCCACTGGTAGGGGCGTCCGGTGCGCGGGTGGGTCGACGGTGGGAGTACGACGTATCCGCCATCGGCCTTCACGTCGATTCCGGGGCCGAGTCCCTGGCCGGGCTTGCCCTGACTGCACGGCACGTGCCGGCCGGGGTGCCGGTAGTACAGGTGCAGGCCACCCGACCCAGTGCGCACCCGCGCGGTGGGCGGGGTGAGGTCGGCGGCGATCAGCCCGGTAAGGGTGTCGGCTCCGCCGTGATCGGGGTCGACGTCGACCACCACCACCCCGGACGCCGTGCCGGTGCGCAGGGCGAGCTGCCCGCGCGGGACGGCGGCGACGATGCCCGCGACCCGGTGCGGGTCGGTGGTGGCGGCGTAGAAACCGTGGCAGGTCAGGCAGCCGCAGGCATCTCGGTCGTGCCCGGGGTCCTCTTCGGCCTTCGGGCATGCACGGCAGTTGGCTACGGGGCGCTTGGAGCGGCCGAGCATGAACACGGGCCATCCGTGCGCGGCGTAGTCGAGGGCGGCGGCGAGCAGGTCAGGCACCGGGGTTCTCCTTCCGTGTGGCGGGTCGGCGGGTGGCGCGGGCGGTGTCGAGGTCGATCAGCGCGCCGCCCTGGCCGGCGGGTGCCAGACGGGCCGGCGGGGTGTCGGCGGTGGCGGTGAGGGCCAGGCGCAGGAACACCCGGTGGCGGCCGGCGTCTGCGCCGGTAAGCGGGTGCCGGTCGCTGACCTGGGCGACGTACGCGACGCCGGTCAACGTCCGGATGGCGGCGTCGAGTTCGGCCGGCAGGCCGGTCAACCACGCCTCCACTACGCGGCCCGCCGGGGTGTGGGCCGCGCGGCGAGGGCGGCGCGGGTGACGACGTGACGCAGGTCGGCGAGCAGGCCGGCCAACTGGCGGCGGGCGGCCGGCTCGGCGGGGGCCAGGGCGACCCGTAGCCGAATCTCGGCGTGCTGGCGGCCGTCGGCGGCGGCGACCCGGGTCAGGACGGCCCGGCCGTGGCCGGGCAGGTCGACCACGATTGCCTCGGAACGGTGTTCGCCGAGGTTGCAGCGGTGGTCGCGGGCGCACCAGGTGGTGTGACCGTGCCGGCCGGGGCGGGCGGTCACTGGTTGCCTGCCCGGTGCTCGGCGCGGACGTAGTCGAGGAGCCGGCGGCCGATGCGAACACGGATGCCGGTGCCGTCGCAGCGGGGGCAATCGCGTCGGGTGCCGATGGCGGTGCGGTGCGAGCGCCGGCCCTGGCAGCGTCGGCAGCGTCCCCACGGGGACACGGCGCACATGGCCAGGTATGACGCTGCGTAGATGAGGGCGGCGAGGCTAGCGAGCAGCAAGGTGAGGGTCACGGATTGCCTCCACAGGCCGATTTCAGGGTGCAAAGGGCTCACGCCGCTAGGAACTAGGGCGCTGATCAGGGTTGGGGTGGGTTGCTAGCGGGGGTGCTAGGTCTAGCGGGGGGTGCCGCTAGACCTAGCCACCACAGGCCGTCCGGGTTAGGCGGCTTTGTTCCCGCGCCGCTTGTGACGCTCCGCAACCGCATTCGCGATGTCGGCCCGGTCGATGCCGCGCCGGTTCGCGCCCTTGCCGGTGATTGGGTCGGTGCCCCACACCTGCCCCGTGGTGATCCCGTACGGCTTGAGCGCCGCCGTGAGTTGGTCACGGGTCAGGTCGCCGTACGCGTCGGGGCTCAGCTCGGCCAGGCGCTCGGTCAGCGTCTCCGCCCACACCTTGCCCTCGGTCGCGGGGACGACGGTGAGGATGTCGTCGAGCAGGGTGTCCCGGCGGGCGGCCGGGGTCGCCGCGGCCTGGCCGATGGCGTGGCCGGTGAGCGTCCCGGCGGCTTCCCGCAGGGCGCGCGCCCGGTCGGTGACCTTCTCGGCCGTGGGGCCGTCGACGTAGAAGGTGCGGACGATCTGTGCGTCGTCGGCGGCGCCGACGAGGTAGCCGACGCCCTTGTCCTTCTTGGCGAACATGGTCGCCCGGATGCCGTTCTTGTACGCCGAGGTGCCGAGGATCATGTCGTTTTCGATCTGTCCCATGACGCGTAGGCAGAACCGGGTACCGGCGTTCGCGCTGACCCCGGTGGGCAGGCTCTTGGCGTCGGGTCGTTGGGTGGCCAAGACGAGGATGACGCCCAGGGCGCGGCCGAGCTTGATGATCTTCTCCGCCAGTTCGCCGGCTTCCTTGCCGAACTCCGGGTGCGAGAACAGTTCCTGCACTTCGTCGAGGGCGACGACGAGCCAGTGCAGGCCGAGCGTGCGGCGGCGGGCCAGTTCGGGGGTGACCTTGTTGTCCGGGCACACCGCCTTGGGGAGTCCCTTGATGACGGCTGCCCGTCGCTGGCATTCCTTGCGCAGCTCCCGCAACGCCAACAGCCCTTCTTCGGCGGTGTCGTCGTCCTGCCCGGACGCGTACCGCGCCGACACCTTCTCCAGGGGGTCCAAGCCGCCGGTGCCCTTGAAGTCGAAGCACCACAGTTCCGCGTACGGGTCGAGGGCGGCGGCGAGCATGGGCACTTGGGTGGCGGCGGTCTTGCCGTAGCCGGGAATCGACCCGATGAGCAGGTTCGTGTACGGGAGTTCGAAGGAGATGATCCGGCCGCGCGGGTCGGTGCCGAACGGCACCGGCCTGCCCAGGTCGAACCCACCAGCCGCCTTGAGTAGCGGCCACGGCTTCGGCGGGGTGGCGGCCATGTCCTGATCGCCCACCCACAGCAGTAGCCGGCCGGGGTGCACCTCGGGCTGTCCTTCCGGCCACACACAGCCCAGGGGGCGGGTGAGGCCGGCGGCGAGCCGGTCGCGGCGCTCGATCACGTCTCCGGCGGTGACGCCCGGGGGTAGGTCGATGTCGGCCCGCCATCCGGGGCCGTCCCGGGTGATCGGAGCGGTGAACGCGATGGCGCGGGTGCCCTGCTTGGCGATGGCTTGGGTGATGCCGGAGATGCCGAGCACGGCCAGGGCGCGCACCACCACATCCGAGGTGAGCCGGGCCACGCGGGGGATGACCACGGCGGTGTCGAGCAACGGCTTATCGGCCGGCTGACCGAGCATCCCGCACAAGGTGACCAGCAGGGCCAGCACCGCCCACCGCGCCCACGGCGGGGCCAGGGCCACGGCGACGCCACCGGCCAGGGTGACCGCGAGGGTGAACGTGACCACGATGCCCCGCCACCGCACGCGCCGGTCACGCTGCTTCGACAGCTTCAGGTACAGGTCACCGTCGCGGGTTTGCGAGGTCGACTGGCGCATCTGCTCGCCTTCCCAGTCGAACGCCCACCGGACCGCACCGGACACCAGCCGGGCCGCGCCGGCCGGGGTGCGCAAGGCGAGCTTGCCGGCGTACTTCGGCAGCCGCAGCGAGTGGTAGGCGCTGGAGTGCAGGAGGTGCCCCACCGCCCACCGCATCACGTCGACCAGCTCGGCGCGGGAACGCAACCAGGCGGGCAGGATCGGGCGACGTTGCCCGGCGCGGACGCCGTCGAGGGTGAACCGTGGGGACCGTTGCGCGTTCGGGGAGTCGACCAGCGCCGGCCCGCCGTCGCCGTCGCCGTCGCCGTCGGGGTCGGGGTCGGCGGTGGTGCGGGCGGCGCGGGCGGCGTCCAGGTCAACCACGTCGGCGGCGGGGGCATCTCCGGTCACATCGTGCTCGGCGGCCCGCCAGTCGAAACGGTCATCGTCTCGGGGGTTCATGATGGGTGTTCCTCCGTCTGATCAGTTGATGGTCGGGGGAGGGCCGGCGGCGCGGCACTGGTTTCCAGGCCGATGGGCCGCGCCGCCGGGCGTAGCTAGTCGTGGACGCGGACGAGGTGCGCCAGGGCGGCGCCCATGCCCAGCACGGCGACCGGGAGACACGCCACGGCGGTGGTGATCCACCACGGGGCTGAGGTGATTCCGGCGGCTTCGAGTAGGTGGTAGGCGACCTGGCCGAGTGCGCCGACGGCGAGGGATCCGAGCGCGGACCACTTGGCGAACCGGCGGGCGGTGTCCGGTACCCGGCCGGAGAGCCACACGTAGAGGGCGTACGCGCCGTAGGTCTCGACGCCGATCGGCAGGGTGATCGCCGAGTTGATGGAGAACCCGTCGGCGATGCCGGGCAGCGGGTGCACGATGCCGAACCCGGTGAGTCCGCCGAGTCCCACCCACCCGGACCAGATCGCGACGAACGCGGGCAGGGCCAGCAACACCACCGGCCAGGCCACCGCCGACCGGACCGACGCGGCCGACGCGGCCGGGGCGGGCGTGGTGGGCGTGGTGGGCGTGTCCGGGTGACTGACCAACGTGACCTGCCCGTCCTGCTCGGCCGTCGTGATCTCCGCCGGGGCGGCCGGGGTCGGGTCGACCACCGGGGCGGACTCGGGCGTGACCGGACTCGGGACGGGGTCCGGGCCGATCGGCTCGGCGTAGTCCAGCCGGGGCCCGGCCGGGTCGACGGCGTCCGCCTCGGGGGTCAGCAGCGAGCCGCGCAGGATCAGGGCTTTGCGCAGCGTCTCGGCGCGGGTACGGCCGTCGTGCTCGGTCTTGAGGCGGGCGAGGATGTCGTCAGCCTTGGACGCGCCGATGCGGAACTCACGCATGAGCCGGTTACGGGAGGGGAGCTGCTGGCCGGTGGGTAGGGCCAGGTCGCGGGCGGCCGGCAACAGGGCGTCGACGGACTGCGGGTAGCGGGTGCCGTTGATGGTCGGGGCAGTCATGACAGGTGACCTCCGGTCAGCCGTTAAGGACGTCAGCGAGCAAAGCGCGGTGAGCGCGGAACACGGCGCCTCCGTAGACGCGCGCCAGGTGGCCGATCAGGTCGGCGTAGCCGGCGGCGGGTACCCACGCGGCACGACGGGCGTCGTCGCGGCCAGCCACCTCGGGGAGCAGGTAGAAGCCGCTGCCCAGGTCGAAGCGGGTCGGAACGGTCACCATCCACGCCTCATCCGACGCGCGAGGGTCCGGCACGTACCGGGCCGGCATGGTGACGTAGTGGTCCTGGGCGCGGTCCACGACCAGCCCGGTTTCCTCGACCAGCTCGCGGACGGCGGCGTCGGTGAAGTCCTCGCCGGGGTCGACGTACCCGCCGGGCAGCGCCCACCCGTTGCCGTCGCCACGCTCCACCAGCAACAGCCAGCGGCAACCGTGCGCGTCACCGGCCGTGACGATGGCGTCGGCGCAGACCTGCTCGCCCCAGTGGCCGAGCAGGTTGCGGCCGTGGCGGACGCCGGTCGACTCGCACGGGTTGACCGGGCGGCCGTCGATCACCGGGAACGGGATCGCGGCGGCGGCCTGCCGGGCGGGCCAGTCGATGCGGGTCGGGTCCATCTCCGGATCGGCCCACGTGGCGCCGGCCGCGATGCCGGCCAGGACGCTCGGGTCGGTGTAGACGCGGGGGATCATGCCGCAACCTCCATCGGGTACGCGCAGGTCAGGCACTCACCGAGCGAGCGCGGGATGTAGTAGGGGCGGAGTGAGCCGCAGGTGGGGCAGGTGCGGCGAGCGGTCAGCGCCTTGCCGATCGCGCGGAGCTGGGCGGGGGTGGCGGTGCGCTTCGGCTGGGCCAGGTCGACCCGGTGCAGGTATGCGGCACGGGTACCGCCCACGCCACGCCAGAGCACCTGAGCGGCGATCGGCTGCCGACCGGGGCACAACCCGGCCGCGCGCAGTTGACGGCGGGTGGCGTAGCCGGCGGGGGCACCCCTCCACCAAACCGTCGGCATGCCGTACCGATCCCCCTCCGGGTCCCAGTACGCGGCCCTGATGCGCAACATCAGGCGGCCCGGCGCGGGCGCTGACCGGCAGGGCAGCCGTAGACCGCCCGGTGCGACACCTGCTCCGCGCCGCACTTCCGACAGCGCAGAACCTTGCAGCCGTAACGGCACTCCGTCGTCAACCGCACCTCCACCAAGTCGCAGACGTGCGCGGGGCGGGCGGCCACCTCGGCGGCGGCACGGGTAACGCGGGACTCGGCCCGGCGCAACCTGCGCCAGTCCAACGCGGACGGCCCGCCGTTGTCCTCGGCGTAGAGCATCGTGATCTCAGCGTCGACCAAGTCCAGTTCGGCCGCGATCAGCGGCCACTCTCGGTCAATCGCGGCCAGGTCCTCGGTGCTCGGGCTCTCACCAAGGACCAAGGGCAGACGGCTTCTCACCAGTTCGCTCCTTCACAGCGGAGGGTGCCTCGGGCTTACGTTCCGGGGCGGCGGTGAGAGCAAGCTAACAACTGGTAGGTCAACGTGTCAACTGTTAGGTCAGGTTGGGGGTTGATATGGCCTCTGAGCTGGGAAGAGACGCCTAACACCTGTTAGGTCGCTGGTATGCTGGCGGGATTCGCCGCGTGTCCAGCTAGGGAGAGTGTTTGATGGCCACCCCGTCGGCTCCACTGAACCGATCGGACTCGTTGCACGTCCAGGTTGCTCGGAACATTCGGAATGACATCGAATCCGGAGTCCTGCGCGACGGCGCAGTCTTGCCGTCGACTCGGGAGCTAGCCGCGCAATGGAACGTGAGTGTGTTCACTATCTCCGAAGCGATGAAGGTTCTCGCTCGGGATGGCCTTGTTGAGAGCAAGTCGAGATCAAAGCGCGTGGTTCGTGCGCCCGGCCAGTCGCGTGTAACCGAAGTACGGCTAAGGAAGCCAAACGTTGTTCTAGTTGGAGGATATCCCGGCAGCGGAAAAACCGAGCTAGGTCGCATTCTCGCGCGGGAAACGGGTTGGCCCATGCTGGATAAGGACACGCTGACAAGGCCGGTTGTTGAGGCTGCTCTTGAGTTTATCGGCCACTCCCCGAATGATCGAGAATCCAGCGACTACCTTAGCAAGATTCGCCCACGCGAGTACGAGGCGTTGGCGGCGGCGACGCGTGAGAATGTGATGTGCGGAAATAGTGTAATCGTAACTGCGCCGTTCATTCGGGAATTCAACAACGCGGCATGGATTGGCAGATCCGAGGCATCGTACGCGGATATGGGTGCGAGGACGGTGCTTGTGTGGCTCTACTGTGACAAGGAGGTGATGCATACCTACGTGCGGAGGCGTGGCGCTGCTCGCGACGCCGCCAAGTTGGCAGACTGGCCGAACTACATCGCTGACATTGACACCGAGTTCCGACCGCTCGCAGCGCACCACCTTATCGACAACTGCGCCTCCGGCCTCCCCTTGCAGCAGCAGGCTAAGGAGCTTCTTGCCCAACTCTTGGACGGAGAGGAACGCAAGTGAGAGGGACTATCCTTTTTGGTTCGCCCGCTGTCGGAAAGGACACCATTACGGGTGAACTAGCGAAACTGGATTCCCGATTCACGCTTTATCGCCGCATGAAGATCGGCGAGGGGCGCACGGCCGGCTATCGAATGACTACGAAGGCTGAGGCTGATGCGCTCCGCTCGGACGGTAAGATTATCTGGGAGAACAGCCGGTACGGTGCCGTCTATCTTATAGATAGACCCACGCTGTTGGCAGACCTTGCCACAGGAATTCCCGTGGTGCACCTGGGGCAAACACAGGCCGTGCGTGCAGTAGTTAACGCAGTCCCCGAATCGCGCTGGCTGGTTGTGGCTCTCACGTGTCCTAGATCGGTAGCGCTTGAGCGCGTGCGTGCGCGGGGAACCGGCGACACTGAGGCACGGATGCTGGCCTGGGACGAAACCGAAACTCTTTCCGGCGCTGGATTGAAAATCGACACCAACGCCGTCCCGCCCGATCAAGCTGCTCGGTTGATTTCAGATCACGTCACGAGCCTGTGAGTTCATCGGTCGTGCGTGCGCGTGGACGGCCCGCAAGAGGGCCCAGGCTGCGCCAGCCGGCAGCGCTATGCGCCGCTGCTAGCTCGTGATCGACAGGGCAAGCGATGAAGCGGGTGATGCGGAAGGGATGTCACGGTGCGCTCTGGTTGGTCAGCATCAGCCGCTGCCCAGTAGGCAAGTCGCCACCGGCAACAGCGGTCTGAGCCGCCTTCTGCTGCTTACCCAACTAGAAGGAGTCGCGAGTGATGGCGAGGCCGCAGGTGGCGAAGATTCCGGCGGCGACGAGTCCGATGCGTAGCCAGGGCGCGTCTCGGGTGGGTTTCACGCCGATGGACACAGAGATGCCCAGGCATGCGGCGACGACGAGGCAGATAACGACGGTCAGGATGCGGTAGGTCGGCCCGTTTTCTGGCCACCAGGCCCAGGCGCCGAAGAGGGCGGGAACTAGCAGTAGGAGGCTGAGCCCGATCAGCGGGATAGCGATCTTCCAGCGGCTCCACACGCTCATCGGCTCTCCTCGGGGTGCTCGGCGTCGTCTCGGTCGTTCGGGTTCAGCGACGCGGGGTCGGCGTTGCGCAGGAGTTGAGCGTGGCGTTGAATCTCGGTCCGCTGGTCGGGGGTGAGGGCGTCTTGCTTCGTCAGCGCTTCTGTGAAAGCGGTGTCGAGGGCGGCGCCGTGCCAGGAGTGGGTCGCTGCGGCGCGGAGGTCGGCTTCCCCGCTGAGGACGGTACGGGCCAGTGAGCCGAGGGCGTCGTTGGGTCCTCGGGTGCGGGCGAGGGCGGTGAGAACCGCTCGGGCGAGGGGTTCGCGGGTGATGTCGTCGGTCATTGCGGTCCTCACTGGCCGGGGTGCTGGTAGGGCTTCAGGTCGGGTAGGGCGGCGACTTCCATGCCGGCCTTGACGAGGGTGATGGAGCCGGCGATGCCCTTGAAGGTCGCCTCGGCGTTGCCGTAGAAGGTCGAGATTTCGTTGTAGAGGTCGTATGCCTGCCAGGCGTAGTAGGCGGCCACGCTGTAGCCCAGGACGGGGCCGACGCCGGTTTCCAGGGTGGCGGTGCCGATCGCGGCTGCGGCGTTGATGACGATAAGGACGTCGATGAGTTTGCTGATGAGGCCGGTAACTACGGAGTAGAGCTGCTTGGCGGCTTCGGCGGCTCGGGTGTAGAGGTCGGCGTACTGATCGCAGACCGGGTGCAGGGCTTGTGCGGCCGATCCCAGGGTGAGCTGGTATTCCTGTTCGGCTTCTGCGGCGTTACCGCGCCACACCTCGGACACGTCCACGGCACCGGTGATGAGGTTACGGCCGAGGTCGTTCATGGCGGTGCCGATGATTCGCCACGCTGCTGCGCAGTGGACGTAGGAGTCCCAGTCACCGCTGAACGCCTTGCCCCAGCCCTCGAACGGGTCGTGTCCGAACAACCACACGCTGACCTGACGTAGCCAGGCCGTAGGGCTGACCAGATCGGCGAGCGGGTTGATCTGGAACATTTCGATGCTGGTGGCGTAGTTGGGCGGCACCAAAGTCGTGGTGGGTTCGGCCACGTCGGCGAACGGCGAGCGGCTCCTGGTTGGCCAAAGGTCCGGCCGGCCGGGGCTGCTCAGCGTGCTGCGAAGGGTCGCGGTGTCGCGGGCGCCGGGGTAGCTCTGGTCAAGGCGAGCCATCGCCGCGGCGTCGGATGTGGCGTACTTGAGCTGGGCCAGGTTGACTTGAGTGGCCGCGCCTCCGGTCAGGGTCTTCAGCCGTTCCAAGCCCTCCGTCATCCGTCGGTAGGCCATGCGGTGCGGTCCGGCCAGCATGAAGAGCAGGCCCTGTTGGTCGAAGACCAAATCGCAGTGTCGCGTCGTGTAGCCCTGGGCGTCAGCGGCATCGTCAGACGCACGGTGAAGCAGGTTGTAAAGGCCGTTCAAGCCGTCAGGGTCCACGTAAAAGCCGCTCATGATCCCCCGTTGATCGTCGGCAGACACTCCGTAGCATCGTAGGAGCGAGGTTCACGGCGATCAACGGGTCACGCCACTGTGCAACTAGCCCGACACGGACTTTGCCCCCAGCATGCGGCATTGGGCGTAGGCCCTGTCGCTGCTTGCCTGCTCTCATGGCTCGCCGTCAGCGGGAAGCCGGGCCCACGCGAACGACCCCCTGCGGTAACAGGGGGCCGTTCTGTCCGAGGTGCGTACCAAGCTCTTGCCCATGGCTCACATCTCGTTACTCCTAACGAAGCCTCTTCTACTTAGTGGCGCGCTCCCTGCCCTCAGGAGCCGTCAAGATCTTTGAGTATCCGAACAGTATGGACATTTTTCGACGTGATATCCATCTATCAAGTTTCTGGATCTCCGCAGTTGGGGGCGCTGGACTCGCCCACCGGGCATCTTGTCTGGCGATCAGCAGATCGACAGTCCTTGAATGAGTAGATCATCTACGCGAAAACTTATTAGATTACTCACCGTCACGAAAGCTGCGTTGAGAGTCCGGCTTTGCGCTAAAGGTTCACCGCTCCTGGCAACTCTGTGTAAGAGCCCACGTCGCACAAGCCGTGACTCTGAAGATGAATCCTCGTTAGTCGACGTGAGACAGCCCGTAGCGCTTGTCTGGCGGTAACCGGCCAGCGCCCCCTCATTCGGGCTGTCTCACCGTTCGACGCACGGTCCGAGGAAGTACGAATCAACAAGCTCATGGAGGAAAGGTGTCCAAAAGCACCCCTCGCCGGCGAGAGCCGGCACGCTCCATCTCTACGTCTGACCGTCGGAACTCGGAGCCCACGCGGCAACAGTCCGGGCCGGTCGACGATGAGCCTCCACGCGAAGAGCGTTACCTGCTGACACCGAGGTCTCTACTCATCGCGATGATCACCCTCTCCGTCGGCCTTCCCGCAGCGTCAGTCGCCGGCTTGGCCACAGTGACGCAGGTCAGCCCGGCCCTGGGTCTCGGACCCAGCATCGCCTTGGGATTTGCCAGCGGCATCGTCACCCTGGTCATAACCGGTCTGGCGGTAGCCCGCACGCTTCACCAGCTCGTCCGATAGCAAGATCATCAGTGTAGTAGCGCCTCGCCCTGTTACCGCAGGGCGAGGCACTGCTATTGCTCGGAGTCCACGCGCAACAACTTGGGGGCCACTACCGGTTGCTGCGTGACGAACACAACCGGCAGGCACACCAGCAGACACCAGCGCGCGGCAGGGGACCGTCTGCCGAGGTAGGGCGCACCATGCCGGACGGCTAGTACGGGACGAATTCGTTCGGGACGAACGAGGTGGCCTGCTCTAGTCGGCTCCTGCTTCCGGCTCGTCTCAGCCGTCGTCTCGTTCAGCGTCGTCAGCGGAGCGCCGGCCGGGGTCCGTTCGGGCCGTGCATCGCTGCTCATGACCCCAGGTGGGTTTGCTGTACGGAGCTTCTAAGAACGTACGGGCGGGGGGTCATCGTGGCAGGCTGGCCCACGCGCGCGGTCTGAGATCGGCTGCGGACGACACTGCGATTAGGCCAGCGGCAGCAGCCGACGCCGGCCGACAAGGATCTTGATCGTGGACCGCTGGATGGCGGCTTGGAGGTGGCGGGTTAGAACCTAGCCTCGAGTAGCCCGTGTGTCGTATCCGTGTTGCGGAGCGGGCGACAGGCTGCGTATCAGCAGGTCAGGGCCACGAGCGTAGTGGTCTTGAAAACCGGTAAGGCAGCGATGTCTTCGTGGGTTCGAATCCCACACCCTCCGCCCTCTACGCGGGGCACGATTTCTAGTGCCGTGTCAAGCAACGTTTGCCCTGTCGACGACGGCGTGTAGGCGCCGGTCGTCGGTGTGGCGGTTTCGCCAGCTGATGTAGCGGCGGCGGATCATGCTGCTCTGTTCGTTGTGGGTGGCGTGATCGGTACCGTCGAGGGTGAAGTAGCGCAAGGCGGTGAACTGGGCCTCGATGCGGCTGAGTCAGGAGTTGTTGGTCGGGGTGTAGGCGATCTCGACGTTGTTCGCGGCGGCCCAGTCGCCCACGCGCTGGCACCGTTTCGTCGTCAGGTGCGGCGAGAATCTGTCGCAGACGATCGCTATCCTGGCGACGACACGCCGATCGGGAAACGGATTCCGATCGGCGTGTCGTGAACTAAAGGCGGCGAGATCAGCCGAGGTGCCGGGCGAAGAACCGTAGCGTGCTGTCCAGCTCCAATGCGGGGACCTCCCCGTGCTTGCCGGGGTTGGCGTGCAGTGTTTTCTCGGCTGAGGCCAAGGCATCGAACAGTGCCAAGCTCTGGGCCCGCGGCACCCGCTCATCGTCCCACTGCACCAGGAACTCCACCGGGACGGTGATTCGCGCGGCGGCCTTGGCCGATGCCAGCGCCCCGCCCAAGCCCAGCACCGCCGCGTGGACCCGGGGTTCGGCGGCAACGAACGGAACGCCGAGTCCGCAACCCAACGACACGCCCCAATAACCCACCGGACCAGTGCCAACGTGGTCGAGTTCCTGGACCAGGTCCAGGACCGCTCGCCACTCCGGGACGGTCTGGCGAGCTACGAGCGCCTGGAAACCAGCGATCAGCGGAGCTAGATCCTCCCCGGCCTCCACGCGAGTTTGGTTCTCGGTCGCGATCCGGTCGTACTCCTCATCCTTCGGCCGGTCGCCATGGCCGGGTACGTCGACCGCCGCCACCGCGAAGCCACACTCGGTCACGAAGCGGCGCGCATGGGCCACGATGCCGGGGGCCTTCTTATGCTGACCGCCGCCGTGTCCCATCAGGATCAGGGGACGAGAACCGGCGGCACCTGTCGGCGTCCACAGCACGCCCGGAATCTCACCGAGGGTAAAGAGCTGTTCGGAGACGCCGTCGGACGACGTCTGAGAGGTGAAGCGCATAGCGTTTCGAGCCTTTCGGGATGCCTTCTGCGGGCACTCCCTAGACCATGCAAGAGAGGGAGCCCCGACCTGTCACAGCGTTGATCGGTCTCACCTCCTCGGTTCGCAGCAGCGCATAGCGGCACCGAGGTTATCACAGGGGGCTCCTCCGCATGGACGTGGCCAGGGCGAACGTTGTCTGATGCGGCACTAGCTCAACAGCGGAGGTGCATGTCGCACATCGGTGGCGCGTCGATGTCGCAAACCTTCCAGCCGCCGCTGATGCCTCCGTCGTCCCTGGTGCGGAAGCGCCACTCGTGAACGGGGCCCCCGGTGAAAGTGACGCTCCCGGTCGCCGGGTCGATCTGCGTGAACCGGAGGTTCACCCTCGCGGAGACCGTGCCGTCGGAGTCGCTCGTTCGCCAGTCGGATGACTCGACCTTGACGCCGAAGGTGGTGTACGGCTCGACCTGTCGGCGTAGGTCCCGAGCCTCCCGGAACAACTCGTCCCGGTTGTCGCTGCACAAGCATCGGCTGATTGCGAGGCTGTCGCCTGACTCGAACACGGCCCGGAGGTAGGCATTGGCGGCGGCAACCGGTGTGTCCTCGCCTGCCCCTGCCTGGGCAGTCCTCACCACCGCCCGCACGGCCGGCACGCCGACGCAGGCCAAGGCAGCAGCGATGGCGGCGGCGGTCGCGATTCGGGTATGCCACGGCCGGCTAGCAGGAGACATCGCGATCACGAGGCGAGACTACTTACCTGATCATGGTCGGCGATAGGCGCGAACGGTCTTGACGGCAGATCGGCAGGGCCAAATCCGCGGGCGCTACTGCTCTTCGTGGGTTCGGATCCCACGCCCTCCACCGGCGGCTGTCGCGCGTTACCGCGATTCGCGGGGCGCGGCGGGGTAAGAAGGTGCGCAGGAAAACCACGCCCACCGGAAGGACCCGTCCCGATGACCCTGGAACGACCGATCGCCCCGGACCCGTACGAGCTGCTGCCGACCGTTGCATCGTTCACCCTGACCAGCGACGACGTGCACAACGGCGAGCCGATGGACGCCCGGTACGCCCACGGCAGCGTCGGTGGCTCGAACGTCTCCCCGCAGCTCGCCTGGTCGGGTTTTCCCGCCGAGACGAAGAGCTTCGTGGTGACGTGCTTCGACCCGGACGCGCCGACCGGCAGCGGCTTCTGGCACTGGGTGCTGGTCAACCTGCCAGCCTCGGTGACCGAGCTGCCCCAGGGCGTCGACGAGGCCGCCCTGGGCGACGCGCTCAGCGTCCGCAACGACTACGGCACGGCCGGTTTCGGCGGCGCGGCCCCGCCGGCCGGAGACCGCCCGCACCGGTACGTCTTCGCCGTGCACGCCGTCGACGTCGAGCGCCTCGACGTGGGCCCCGATGCCACCCCCGCGTACGTGGGCTTCAACCTCGCCTTCCACACCCTGGCCCGCGCGGTCATCCGCCCCACGTACCAGGTCAAGAACTGAGCCACCCGCCCCGCGATCTTGCACTTGCGGCCTGCGTTTCGCGGCACATGCCCGGATTGCCCGGGCCCAAGGTGCAAGATCGCGTGGGGGTGGGGGTGGGGGTGGGGTGGGGAGTTAGGCGGGGACGCGGGCTACGGCGAAGACGGACTGGCCGAACGGGGGGCGGAACTTTTGTTCCGCCGCCTTGGTGGCGGGGAGGACGAGGGTGTCGTAGACCTTCACCATCGGGCCTTCCTTCGGCATCAGCCGGAAGACCTTGGTCGCCATGAAGTAGCCGATCAGGCCGAGCGCGTTCGCGTAGTGGATCTTCTCCACGGTCAGGCCGGCCTCGGTCATCGCGGCAGCCAGGGTCTTCTTCGTGTACCGGCGGACGTGGCCGGTGGCGATGTCGGCCGGGCCCATCGCGAACTGGAACGCCGGCACGATGATCACCACGTTTCCGCCCGGCCGGACCAGGTCGCGCATGCTGCTCAGCGCGCCCACGTGGTCGTCGATGTGCTCAAGCACGTTGTACGAGACGGCGGCGCTGTAGTCCCCGCGCTCGGAGTGCGGCAGCAGCATCTGCCGGACCTCGATGTTCGGCTCGTCGGCGAGCCGCTCCTTGAGGAGGATTAGCCGGTCCGGGTCGGCCTCGGTGGCGGTGAACCGGGGGAAGTGGGTCGCCCACTCCAGGGCGTAGTCGCCCAGCCCGCTGCCGATCTCGATCGGGTTGTCACCGAGGTGCGGGATGGCCAACTCGACGAACCACCTGCGGTGGTTGACCGCCGTCGCGAGGCCCTCGAGCACCTCGGACTGGACGCGCTGATCCCCAGTGATTTCTGCCATGCGTCGATTCCTCACGGTGTGACTCGACCTGTCCCGGGACCGACAGAGTGAACCATCCGAAGCGGACGGCGGGAAATCGGGGCACCGTGGTGGCCGAAAATGCGGTCGGGGGGTGGGCACGAGATCGGCGGTCGGCGAACCCGGCACATAGTACGGCAGTACCCCGAAACATGTCACGTCAGCGCCATATCATGACTACCCTATGAATTGCTATGACTACTCCTCAATCGGGCCGCTCCGGCGGTGAACCCGGGGGCGAGGCCGGTCCCCCCGAGGTGGCGGGCGTGCCCGACGAGCGGCAACCCGGCGGCACGGCGCTGCGGCGGGGGCGGTGGACGGACGTCTGCGCCGTGCTCAGCTTTGCGCTGATCGCGTTCTGGGTGACTCTTCGCCTCTGGGTGAACCCCTCGCACGGCGTTCGGGACAACCGGTCCGATCAGGCGCTATTCGAGTGGATGATGGCGCACGGCGCACGCGTGGTGACCGATTTCGTATATCCGTTCGGCTCGGACCGGATGAATGTGCCGGACAGCGTCAATCTGATGGCCAACACGTCCGTATTATCCATTTCGCTGCCAATGACGCCGGTCACCGTGCTGTTCGGGCCCCGTACCGCATTCCTGGTCTTTCTCACCGGCGGCATGATCGCCACCGCGACGGCCTGGTACTTCGTCCTTTCCCGGGTGCTGGTCGGCTCCCGGGGGCCGGCCTGGCTCGGGGCGGGGTTCTGCGCGTTCGCCCCGGCGATGGTCTCGCACGCCAACGCCCATCCCAACATCGTCAGCCAGTTCGTGGTGCCGCTGCTCGTCTGGCGCACCCTGCGGCTGCCCGACGGCGGCCGGTGGCTGCGCAACGGGCTGCTGCTCGGGCTGTTGGTCGTCTGGCAGGCCTTCATCAACCTGGAGATCCTGCTGATGACCGCGATCGGGCTCGGCGTGGTGATCGTCGCCCTGGCCCTGGGTCGGGCCGACGTGCGCCGCCAGGCCCGACCGTTCCTCGCCGGCCTCGCGGTCGCCGCCGTCCTCGCCGCCGTCCTGCTGGCGTACCCGCTGTATGTGCAGTTCTTCGGCCCGGGCGCGTACGAGGGGCTCTCCGAACTGATCCGCGGCTACCGCACCGACCTGGCCGCGTTCACCGAGTTCGGGCGGGAGTCGATCGCCGGCGACCCGGAGACCAACGCGAAGCTGGTGAAGAACCCCACCGAGGAGAACGGCTTCTTCGGTTGGCCGCTGGTCGTGCTGGTGGCTGCGCTGGTGTGGTGGCTGCGGCGCAGCCCGGTGGTGCTCGGCCTGACCGCGACCGGCCTGCTCTTCGCCGTGCTCTCCCTCGGTCGGGAGATCCAGTTCGAGGGCCGGTCCACCGGGATCGCCGGCCCCTGGGCGGCGCTGGAGAACCTGCCGATCCTGCACTCGGTGGTGCCCACCCGGTGGGCGCTCGCGACCGTCCCGGTGGTCGGGGTGCTGCTCGCCCTCGGCGCGGAACGGGCCCGCCGGCTCGCCCAGGAACATCCGGCCGCCCGCTCGCAGATCCGCTTCGCCACCGCCACGATGCTGATCATGGCGCTGCTCCCGGCGTTTCCCACCCCGCTGCCCTCGGCCCGCCTCGATCCCGTCCCCGAGTTCGTGACGTCGGGTGCCTGGCGGCCGTACGTGGCCGGCGGGCGCAGCGTGGTGACCCTGCCGCTGCCGGACACCGACTATCCCGACCCGCTGCGTTGGTCGGCGGCGACCGGGCTGGACCTGCCGCTGGCCCGGGGGTACTTCCTCGGGCCGGACACCCGGCCCGGTGCGCCGGAGGGGCGGATCGCCCTGTTCACCGCGCCGCCCCGTCCCACCAGCAGCTTCTTCGCCACGATCCGACGCACCGGTGAGGTGCCGCCGGTCACCGGGCCGGTCCGGATGTCGGCGCTGGAGGACCTGCGGTACTGGCGGGCCGGGGTGGTGGTGCTCGGCCCACACAAGCACGCCGACGCGCTGCGTCGGGGTATGACCGAACTGACCGGCATCCGCCCGACGTACACCGGCGGGGCCTGGATCTGGGACGTCCGTCCGTTAACTAACTGACGTATCCCCTTCGCCTCAGGCGGCGCGGAGGCAGCAGCCCTGGCAGACCTTCGGCCTGGGCAGGGTGAAGGCCAGGCAGCAGGTACGACGCTGGACCGTCGGAGCGCCGGACGGGCCGGGCACCAGCTCGACCAGGTCGGCCAGGTCGAGGGCGTCGAGCAGCGTCTCGACGTGCCGGACGGCGGGGCCGGGCAGCGCGTCGGCGGCCAGCAGCACGCCCTGCGCGATGCCCGAGGCGACGGAGCCGAGCAGCGTACGGGTGCCGATGCGGACCTCCGCCTGAATGGCGGCGGCCAACGGGGCGAGGTGGGCGTCGAGCAGCGACGCGCGGAGCGCGGCCAGCAGCGCCGCCTCGTCGGCGACGACCCGGACCTCGGAAAGCCCGGCCAGGGCGAGCGGGTCGCCGGGGAGCACCGCGATCGTGGTCGACCGGCGCAGTCCGAGAGTGACCAGCGGACGGTGATCCTCGAAGTGCAGGAGCACGTCGGCCGGGTCGAGCAGCGGCACCCGGCGGGCCGCCGCCCAGCCGAGCGCGGCCGGCAGGGCCGTCCAGTAGCTGTAGGCCTTCCAGGCCAGCGCGGCGCAGGCGTGCGGGGGGCCGCCCCAGCGCAGGCTGGCCGCGGCCAGCAGCTCGGGCAGCCGGCTGCCGTCGACCAGGGTGGTGGCCGGGGCCCAGTCGAAGCCGTCGTCGGTCACCACCAGGCCCGGCGCGAGGCCGGGCAGGTCGTCGGTGCCGAACATGGTGCGCAGGGTCGCGGTCACCGGGGCGAGCGGGGTCGTGGCCTCCCGCGTGGGCAGCACCGCAGTCACCCGATCCCCCTCAGCCGCCACTTCACCTTATGAGCTAAGGCTAGCCTAACTGTCGCCTCGCGGGTAGGGGAAGGGTCGATCGCTCCGGGCCGGGAGGCGGCCGTCACTCCGGCTGGGGCGAACCGGTCGTGAGGGCTCCCACGCAGGCGTTCTATCCGGTTGTGGGCGGGGGAAGCGCCGGACTGTTCGAGACGCACACCATTGACGCTCATGGCTGAATTGTCAAGGGGAATGTCGACAAGGTGGCACTTCTGTGCGCGGATGCGTACGGAACGTGAAACTAATACTTCCCAGCGTTGAGGAAGCCGATGACGACCTCCCCCCTCGAGCGGGCCGCCGAATCGTTCGCGGCCGAACTCGCCCGGCAGCGGACCGAGCGGGGGCTGTCCAAGAAGCAACTGGCGACGCTGATGGGCTTCGACCCGTCCTACGTCAGTCACGTCGAGGGGCGTCGGCACCGACCGACCGAGGACTTCGCCCGCCGGGCCGAGGCTGTCCTGGAGGCCAGCGGAGCGATCTGGCAGCGCTTCCGCGAGTACGACGAACTGCGGCACGGCCGGCTCACCCCGTCGCACCGGGAGCACTCCGCCCCCGGCCAGTGGATGCCCCCCGGCACCGGGCTGATCGTGGAACGCGAAGAAGCGATTCTCACCCACACCGACGCCGGCTACCGCTGCGTCATCCGCCGGGAGCTCTACAACGCCGGCACCGAGCCGGTCGCCCGCTACCTGCTCCGGGTCGCCGTCGACCGGTACCCCAACGACCCCGGCCGGTCGAACCGGCACCATCGGGAACACCCCCTCACCTTCGCCGAGCTGCAACTCCAGGCGTACCGGTACGACGGCGGCGAACCCGAGCCGATGCACTGGCGGGCCAAGCACGACCGAGACGCGTCCAAGGAGATCTGGCTGCTCTTCGAGAACGACGAGGGCCGGTTCCCGCTCTACCCCGGCGACCGGGTCACCATCGAGTACGCGTACCAGGTCGGCCAGGAGAAGTGGGGCCCCTGGTTCCAGCGGGCCGTACGTCTGCCGACCCGGCGCCTGTCGGTCCGGCTCGACCTGCCCACGGCGCTGGCCCCCCAGGTCTGGGGGGTGGAAACCTCGCTCTCGGCGGAGGAGGGGCCGCTGCGCCGCCCGATCATCCGGCAGGAGCTCGACGGCCGGGCGATCTTCGACTGGGCCACCGAGGATCCGCCGCTCAACGCCCGGTACCGGTTGCAGTGGCGATTCCGCAGCCGACCGCCGGAAACCGACCCGGGTGGCCCCGTCGGCGGTGGCCCGGCCCGCGCCAGTGACCGGATGCGTGGGCTCGGCATCGTCCAGCGCGGGGCGGACCTGCTGCGCCAGCCGAGCCGCCAGTTCGACCTGCCCACCGACGAGGCGACCGCCCGCGAGGTGGTCGACCAACTCTGCTCGGCCCTGGTCCGCCTCGACGAGCTGCACCCGTTCAGCAAGGGCGTCGGCATCGCCGCCCCCCAGCTCGGTGTCGCCTGGGCCGCGGCCGTGATGCGCCCGCCCGACCGGACGGCCGACCCCGTGGTCCTGCTCAACCCCCGGGTGGTCGAGTCGTCCCCGGATACCGATGAGCAGTACGAGGGCTGCCTCTCCTTCTTCGACCACCGCGGGCTCGTGCCCCGGCCGCTACGCATCGACGTCGAGCACGCCCAGTGGGACGGCAGCCGGATCATCACCTCGTTCGAGTTCGCCATGGCCCGCCTCGTGGCGCACGAGATCGACCACCTGGAGGGCCGGCTGTACGTCGACCGGATGACGCCCGGCGTCCCGCTGGTGCCGGTGGAGGAGTACCGCGAGACCGGTAACCCCTGGCGGTACTGAGACAGCAGGGGGGGGAGGACCGGGTCGCGTGCCCCAGGGGGCGGGGGCACGCGACCCGGTCCTTTTTCGGGGGGAGGAAAGCTTGCTGTGGGCGACCCGGGTCGTCCCGCGAGTGGGTGCTACAGCTCGCCGAAGGTGTCGTAGCGGATGTTCGGCGGCGGGACGTCATCCTCGGCGAGCGCCCGGAGGGTGGAGCGGACCATCCGGGCCGAACCCGACACGTAACAGTCGTGGGCGGTCCACGGGCCGTACCGGGCGATCACCTCGGCGATGTCGCCCTGCTCCCCGTCGAAGTCCGGGTCGTCGCTGCACGCCGGGGTGACCGAGAGCCACGGATGGGCGGCCACCAACTCCCGGAGCCCGGCCAACGCGTACAGGTCGTTGGCGTGCCGGGCACCGTAGAAGACGTGCACCCAGCGGGTCTGGTTCCCGCCGGTCAGCTCCTCGACCAGCGCCTTGACCGGTGCCAGCCCGACCCCGCCGGCGACGCAGAGGACGTCCCGCTCCGAGGAGCGGTCCAGGGTCATCGACCCCATCGGGGCGGCGACGCGGAGCAGGTCACCGGGCTTCGTACGGCGAACCAACACCCCGGACACCCAGCCCGCGCCCGCCGGCGTCTTGACGTGGAACTCCAGGACGTTGCCGTCGTTCGGGGCGTTCGCCACCGAATACGTCCGCCAGACCCGGGGCAGGTGCCGGGGCGCCTCGACGCTGACGTACTGGCCGGCCCGCCAGGGCAGCGGATACTGGAGGGCGCGGACGGTCAGCACGGCCGTGTCCGCGCCGTGCCGCTCGTGGGTCAGCACCTCGGCGTGCCAGAACGGCGGGTTTTCGTCTGCCGCCGCCCCGGCCAGCATCTTCGCGACGATCGCCGCGTACGCGTCCCGCCACGCCTGGTCGTACTCCAGGTTCCAGCTCCCCCCGGCGGTGCTGCGCAGCGCGTCCAGCAGGGCGACGCCCATGGTCCCGTAGTGCGTCGACTCGACGTGGTACTTCCGGTGGTCCCGGCCGAGGGAACGCAGGTACTCGTCGAAGCTCTCCGGGTCGTCCACCACCTGGGTCGCCGTGACGATCGCGTCCAGGATGCGGTCGCCCTGGCCGGTCATCTCCGCGGGGAAGAGCCGGCGCAGCGCGGGGTCGAGGAGGAAGAGCCGGGCGTAGAAGTGACCGCTCAACCGGTCCCGGTCCTCCTCCACCAGGGTCCAGCTCTCCTTCAGCAACCGCGCGACGTTCTCCACAGGCACTCCTCCTCCTGACGGCGGATCGGGCCCGCATAGAATGTCCACGGAGCGTGCATGCCGGTCGCACAGAATGTGCGATCTCCTCATGCCGGCTCGTCCGCCCGGGTCTGCCTCCACTTTGGCCCGCTTCTTTGACCCGTCCTCCGGCCCGTCCTCCGGCCCGCCGTCCGGCTCGTCGTCGGGTCGGGCACAGTGGTGCGGTGACCGTTGAGCTCACCCGCCCGATGCCGCGCCGGGTCCTTGGCACGGAGACGCTGCTGGTGCTCGGGCTCTCGCTCGGGCAGTCGGCGGTCTACGCGCTCGTGTCGATCATCGCGAAGCTGACCGCCGACGGGCCGCTGTCCAGGCAGACCGCCGCGTTGAACACCTCCCAGTCGGCCCGCCCCTGGCTCGACCTGACGTACCAGCTCCTCGGCATCGTCTTCGCGCTGCTGCCGGTGCTGCTGGCCGTACACCTGCTGGCGCGGGATCCCGGCGACCCCGTCCGTACCCTCGGGGTGGACCTGCGCCGGCCCGGCTCCGACCTGGCCCGGGGTGCGGGCCTCGCGGCGCTCATCGGCCTGCCCGGCCTGGCGCTGTTCTGGGCCGCCGCACAGCTCGGCGTCAACGCCACCCTGGTCCCGGCCGGCCTGCCGGACGTCTGGTGGGCGGTCCCGGTGCTGATCCTCGCCGCCGTGCAGAACGCGGTGCTGGAAGAGGTGATCGTGGTCGGCTACCTGGTCACCCGACTGCGCCAGCTCCAGTGGCGGCTCGGCGCGGTGATCGCGGCGAGCGCCGTCCTGCGCGGCTCCTACCACCTCTACCAGGGCTTCGGCGCCTTCCTCGGCAACGCCGTGATGGGCGTGGTCTTCTCCCTCTTCTACCTGCGTACGAAGCGGGTGATGCCGCTGATCGTCGCGCACACCCTGCTCGACGTGGTGGCCTTCGTCGGCTACGCGCTGCTACCGAAGGCGTGGTTCGGCTGGCTCTGACCGTCGCCCGCGCCGGACGGCCGCGGGATGCCGCATCCCGAGTCGATCAGCTCTCGGCTCGGCGATGTTCCCGCCGTCAGTGGGCGCGCGGCGGGCGGTAGGCGTTGACCGCGCGGGCGGCCAGCCGCTCGGCGGCAGCCGAGTCGCCCGTCGCGGCGGCCAGCACCGTCGCGCCCGGCACCAGCCGGGACGCCACCCGCAGCCCCAGCCATCCCCCGGCCTGCGCGGCCAGCGGGGCGGCCAACCGCCGGGCCGCGTCCGCCACCCGGGGCCACGGCTGCTCGTCCGGCCCGATCGCCGCCTGCGCCGCGCCCAGCGCAGCCCGGGCGCTCTCCGCGTCGGCGTGCACCCGGGTCAGCACCAGCAGTTCCACCGCCCGCTCCGGGTCGGCAGGATCCCGGCCGTACGCCGCTGCCAGGTGCAACACCAGGCTGGACTGCGCCCAGAGCACCACCGCCAGCTCCGCGACCGGTGCGAACAGGCCCGCGAGCGCCGCCGTCGCCCCGCCCGCCCCGGCCAACCGGACGAACCGCCGGGTCGCGAGCCGCGCCAGCCCGTCCGGCGTCGCGCCGGGGTAGGTGCTCCGGTGCCACGCGGCCCAGTCGTGGGCGCCCGGACCGAGCGCCCGCACCGCAGCCAGGGCGAGCAGTTCGGGAGCGAAGCCCGGATGGTCGAGCACCCGCAGAGCCGTCGCCCGCAGGCCTGCCCCGGGGGTACGCGGGGACGCCCCTGCCTGCGCTGTCTCCGCCCCGGTGGCAGCGGCCTTCGGGTCGGCGGGCTCCGGCGGGTTGGCCGCGCTCTGGCCCGACGTCTCCCCGGTAGCGGGTTCGGGGCCGGACGGCTCCGCCGCACCGACGGTTTCCGGATCGGGCGTCTTCGCGGCGGTGGTTGCCGGCTCAAGCGTCTTCGCGGCGGTGGTCTCCGGGTCGAGTGTTCCGGCTTCCGTGGGCGTTCCGCGTTCCGTGGCCTTCTTCGGTGTGGCGGTTCTTCTGGGCGGCTTCGCCGTCGGGGCACCCTCGGCCGGGGCCGTTCCGGCAGTCCCCGGGGCCGGGGTCGCCTTCCGGGCGGTTGCCTTCCGAGCGGTGGTCCTGCGGGCGGCTGGTGTCTCGGCGACCGAGCCGGTGACAGTGACGTCCGCCTCAGGGCCCCCGGCCGGCCCCGTCCCGGCCGCTCGGCCCGGGGTCCCGTCGGCGTTGGTGTGCGGCGGGTCACCTGCTCCGGCCGTGGCTCCGGCCGCCTCGGCCGCCTCGGTGGCGGTCGAGATCGACCGCTGCGCGGTGGATCTCGGGGACGGCAACGGAGACGCCGGCGACTCGGGGTCGGGCGGTCGGAAGAGCACGGTGGGAGCCGCCTTGGCCCGGCGCGGTCGGGGCATCGCGGCATCCGGAGCCGCCTCCTCGGCCGGGACCGGGGAGGGCTCGGCAGGCGTGGGCGGTGTGAAGGTCGCGCGTGGGGAACGGCGTCGGCGCGTGCCCTCACCAGGCGTGGGACGGGGCGGGTCGCTCGGCGGCTGCTCCTCCATATCGATGGAGCGTAGCCCTGATTTTGACTCCGCACAGAGGGAAGACGGCCCGGGCGGGGCGCGTCGTCGTCCCTGCCCTGGCCGTCCGCTCAGGCCTGGCCGGTCGCGCTCGGGTAGTCGCTTTGCTCCGGACGGGTGTGGGCCTGTATCCTCGGGCGCGGTGGTCTACGGGCCACCAGGGAGACTTCGCCTAGTCTGGTCTATGGCGCCGCACTGCTAATGCGGTTGGGGTCTTAAAGCCCCTCCCGGGTTCGAATCCCGGAGTCTCCGCGCAAGGCCGGGTGTGTAGACTGGTCGAGCAGCAAGCGCCCGTAGCTCAACGGATAGAGCATCTGACTACGGATCAGAAGGTTAGGGGTTCGAATCCCTTCGGGCGCACAAGATTAAGAGGGGCCTGACCTGCCGAAACGGCAGTCAGGCCCCTCTGCTTGTCCGTCCCTTGTGGTCGGTTGGGTGCTCGGTGGGTGCTCGTGCGACGAGCATCCCTCGCGTCCGGCCCGTCCGAGCGGGTTTTGATCATGGGCTGGTGTGCTGGCCCCATCGTCAACACCGCCTGTCCAGGAGGAGGGGGCAACTCCCCGTTGACGACGGAGAACGGACCTGTCGGCCATGAGCGATCTGACCGCTTACCTGGACATGCCTCTTGGTGTGCACGCGCCCACGGCGGCACGGCGCGCGGTGACCGCCGTCCTGCGCGGCTGGGGTTTCCGGGACGAGGAATGGCTTGAGGTGGCGGCGGTCGTCACCCGCGAGCTGGTCACCAATGCGGTGCGCTACGGCGGTGGCTGCGTCGAGTTCAGGATCGAGGCCCGCCAGGGGCGCGTGGTGCTGTCCGTCGCGGACACCTCACCAGCGCTGCCACGCCACCGCGACCCTGACGTCGACGAAGGACGCGGCATCACCCTGATCGAAGCCTCACCAACCCGATGGGGCGTCCACAACTACGACGACGGAAAGCAGGTATGGGTCGAGCTGACTCCCTGCCCCGGCGTCTCGGTCGACCAACCACGTAGCACCACCGGCCGCCATCATGAACACCACTCGACCCACCGGACGGGTTTGTGACCAGGCGAAGATGCGGCATGAGTTTCGTCCTGACCAGCGCGAGTCACCCGTTCAAGGGCGCGGTTGCCGCTGTCGGCCATCGGTAGGTGTGCTCTTGCCGGCGAGGGCGTTGAGGACTTGCCCCCAGCCGGGGATTCGGGCGGCGATGTTCTGGCCGGCTCGTCGTTTCTCGGTGACGACGAGGTAGAGGACTTTCATCGCGGCTTGCTCGGTGGTGAAGTGGCCTCGCCTGCGGGTGGCTTGTCGGAATCGGCTGTTCAACGACTCGATCATGTTGGTGGTGTTGATCAACTTGCGGATCTCCACGTCGAAGGCGAGGAACGGGGTGAACCGTTCCCAACTGGTCCGCCACAGGCGGATCACCGCTGGATACTTGGTGCCCCAAGTTTCGGTGAACTCCTCGAAGCGCATGCTCGCCGCGTCGATCGTCGAGGCGGTGTAGATACCGCGTAGAGCGGTGGTGATCGCTTGCCAGTCGCGGCGGTTGCTGTAACGCAGGCTGTTGCGCACCAGATGCACGACGCAGGTTTGGTGAGTGGCCAGGGGCCACGCGGACTCGATGGCTTCCGGGAGGCCTTTGAGCCCATCGGAAAAGATGATAAGGACATCGGCGACACCGCGGTTACGCAGCTCGTTCAGGTAGACCAGCCACTGCTTGGCGCCTTCCCCGCCGGTCCCGATCCACATCCCGAGGACGTCGCGGTGGCCGTCCAGGCCGATACCGACCACGACGTAGACCGGCCGGTTAGCGACCTGCCCATCCCGCACCTTGATGACGATCGCGTCGATGAACACGACCGCGTACACCCGGTCCAAGGGCCGGTTACGCCAGCTGTTCAGGTCCTCGACAACCACATCGGTGACCTTGCTAATCAACTCACGGGACACGTCGGCGCCGTAGACCTCGGCCAGATGCGACTGGATTTCTCCGGTGGTCAAACCCTTGGCATACAACGACAGGATCA